>CAZYEQ010000026.1:8095-11338 GCA_964646505.1 uncultured Gammaproteobacteria bacterium | reverse complement strand
GCCCTTGTGGTGTAATGGATAACACAGCGGCCTTCGAAGCCGTTGATGGGGGTTCGATTCCCTCCGGGGGCACTGGGCCGAAATTGTCAAATTTTTCGGTGGATAATTGGGGGGCTCCAAAACGAAATTGTACGGCGGTTGGGGCAAAAAACTGAAGCGGCGGTTTTGTGGGAAAAGAGCCTGGGTAGTGGGGATTTTATACCAGACGGCCTATCGGCCGTTTTTTGATATAATTTTTCTATATTTTTTTGCTTATTTTAGGTAAAAAATTCTTGTCTGAAATGCAACCATTGACAGTCATTGTTTATTTTGATAAGATAAACCATCTTTTCTATGATTTTTTATCTAGAAAAGACCGAGCTCATTTCACCAACATCGACATCCCTGATTGAGTCGATGGCCTCAAATGAGGTTTACCCTAGGGAAGGAGTCAAACATGTCAACGTGGCAGAAAATCGGCGCGGCAGTCGGCGGCCTTATCGGACTCGTGCTTGTCGGGCTCATCGCCTTCCGCATTCTGTTCGTCAACCTCGTGGACAACTACGAAGTGGGGTACACCTACGACCTGCGGTCAGGCAAGCTCGAAGTCCTCAAGGACAAGGGCTACATCATCACTCCACCGATCGTGGTGGAAGTGCACACTGTGGACCTGCGTCCCATGCAGGTGTGCCTCAACGCCAACAATCGTGTGTTGAACTGCAAGCTCGTGAAGTTCAACCCCGACGGCCTCGAGAACTTCCTCTCGCTCCATGGCCGGAACAACTACCACTCGAGTAACCAGTCGAACTTCAACCAAATCATGATGAGCTACGCGTTCGACGAGAGCGGCAAGGTCTACCCTTTCCTCACCGTCCTGAACGACCTGAAGGTGGCGGGTAGGCCCGGCCCAACAGGGCTGGCGGATGCCAGTCTATTGCCAGATGCTGGCACTGTGCAATGAACCGGAGATCAGCAATCCAAGCGGGCGCGGCGACTTTCGCTGCACTGCTGACCTTCTACATCGCATGCGTCCACTACACCGAGCCCAACGAGGTCGCACTCGTCTGGAACATGGTGAGCGGGAAGATCGAACTCGACGACCATGCTGGCTTTAGCCTGACACCGCCGTGGGCCGCCGTGGCGCGGATCGACACCCGGCCGATGCGCGTGTGTCTCACGTCGTCGGCACGAAGTTTCAACTGCAAACTCGTACAGTTTGAACCAAACGCCTACCGCGAGTTTATCGCGGTCGAGGGATTCCACTACTACTGGCTGGCCAACCGCCTCTCGTACAACAGTGGCTACGACGATGAATATCGTGGCATCAAGGATATTTTGCGCGGCTTCTCGTATGGCGCAAAAAAGTATTCTTTCATTCGTGTTCTAACCGAATACGAGGAAGAATACAGGCCACCATAAGGAAGGTTGCGGAGCGACGGGGACCACTCTGCAAAAAAAAAGCAAGTCCCCACATTCAAAAAATCATCACAAACGATGTGGTGATTTTTTGTTTTCTTTGATACAATAATCACCGTCAACAATCCACCGGAATTTGCTGCCCGAGAAGAAATTGAAATTGTCAAAGATCACGCCGTCCGTTCGGTTGAAATTTTAGGGAGGAGCTTTGGCCGCCGGCGGGCGGCCCGTAAAATGTTCGAGTAATTTTCAGTATCCTGCACCAAAATATGACTTTCTGCAAATTCGCCGACCATTTCGGTGGACGCGTTTCGCGCGTCCACCGAAAAAATTGGTGTTGTTGCAAAAAGTCAGATTTTGGTGTATCCCTACAATAGGACTAGAACCCATTTTCTGAAGAACTCCTGATCGCCTCCGCTTCGCTCCGGCGAAACGCTCGGACGGCGCGGGAAGGAAAGGGGGTTGGAGGGGGGAAGGAATTCCCGCGCCGTCCTCTCTTCGAAAAAATCCGGTTGCGCGCGCTCAAAATAATTTTCACTACCATGCTTCACAATCGTCACATAAAAACTTGGTCTGGCTTCGTTTACAACACCTTTCCTGACCGATAGGGCAAGGTTGCTTTTTGTATTTGCAATCCGCCCTATCGGGCGGGTTTTTTGTTTGTGAATATTTATTAACGTCATATCAACTAACTTAAGGAATTACAATTATGATTCAACTTACCGAACATTCGTTCAAAAAACTACTCATCGCGCTTGTCGTATACCTCACTTCGCTTTTTGCCGCAAATACACTTGGATTGAAAATAATGCCATTCATTTTTGGCTCGCACTTATCAGTAGCAGTATTTTATTTTCCAATTGTGTTTCTCATGACTGATGTTATTGGCGAAGTGTACGGCAAGCGCGCCGCAAAATTCTTCGTCTTAGCCGGATTTATCAGTACAGCATTGTTCATCGCGTATTCATTTCTCTCGCTGTCCATGCCGTGGTCGGCTGACGGTGAATGGGCGCGAGCGGAATACAACCAAATTTTCGGCATCTCGGCGCGCATCGCGATTGCCTCGCTCGTCGCCTTTCTTATCGCGGAATACCAAGGCGTATTATCGTTCTTCTTTTTCCAAAAAAAGTTAGGCGTGAAGCTCTTTTGGTTGCGCTCGCTTCTCTCTAACCTTTGGTCACAATTACTCGACACGACAATCTTCATGTTTATTGCTTTTGCGGGCGTTTACGCAACTCACACGCTCGTGAGCGTAATCCTCACTTGGTGGCTCTACAAAGTAGCGATGGGCGCGCTTTATACTCCGCTCTCCTATCTCGGTATTCACTTCTTGCGAGACAAAAATGAACAAGCTACACCTACAATCTAAACCGCGCTACATCGCTTTTGTCGCCGCAAGTGTAGATGGGCGTATTTCGCTGTCGAGCAAGCACCCACCGACATGGACAAGCAAGGAAGACTGGGAATTTTTCCAGAAATCTCTCTCGCGAATTGACGCGGTTATTGTTGGTCGCAACACCTACGAATCAGTTGCGGAACGGCTCCGAAACCGAAACACTTTTATTCTCTCACGTCGTCCGAAAACACTTGTGTGTCGAGGAACGGTTACTTTCGTCAATCCCGCAAAAGTCAATCTTCCGAAACTACTCGAAGGATACAAGAGCGTTGCCGTGCTCGGTGGCGGGGCGGTTTACCAATTCACGCTGGAAAACAAATTACTCGACGAAATTTTCATTACCGTTGAGCCACTTATTTTCGGACGTGGAAAGGAAATGTTCGTTGGCGGCACGCGTATAACGCGAGCGAATCTGCTATCCGTGAAGCGGCTCAACAACACAGGAACACTCT
>CAZYEQ010000026.1:0-8085 GCA_964646505.1 uncultured Gammaproteobacteria bacterium | reverse complement strand
ACACTCTTGCTCCATTATCAGATTAACCATCAACAACTATGATTACCCGACCAATAAAAACCCGTGTCTTTCAAGAAGGCGACGATTTGTTCGCGTTTATCACGGATTACTTCAAGAAAATTCCAGAAAAATCCGTGATTGTTGTTACCTCCAAAATCGTCGCCCTGGCGGAGAAGCGGACGACTGTCGTTGAGAATATCAAGACGAAAGAGAAACTGATCCGCGCAGAAAGCGAATTTGCCATTCCGACTAAGTATGCTTGGCTTACAGTCAAAGACGGTATGGTTATGGCTTCTGCCGGAATTGACGAATCAAACGCGAAAGGCAAACTCATTCTTTTGCCGAAAGACAGTTTTAAGACGGCTCGCTTTCTGCGCGACAAATTGCGGAAACATTATAGCGTTAGACATCTCGGCGTTCTTATCACCGACAGCCGGACGATTCCGCTCCGCGCCGGTGTAACCGGCGTTGCCCTCGGGTACGCGGGTTTCCGCGGCGTGAAAGACTATCGTGGCACACCTGATATTTATGGGAGAAAATTTAAATTTTCTCGAACAGATGTTGCCGACAGTCTCGCCACCGCCGCGGTTTTCGTCATGGGCGAAGGAAACGAACAGCAACCTTTGGCAATTATTGAAAAGACACCGATTGAATTTTGTGATAAAATTCATCGTAGGGAATTACATATTGACATCCAAGAAGATATGTACCGACCCCTCTTTTTAAAATTGCCAAAACCTTAATGTTCAAAGAGCGCGCGCAACCGAATTTTTCCGAAGCGAAGCGGAGGCGATTAGGAATTCTTCAGGAAATGGTTTCGAGCCATACTATAAAGATACACACGTCTAACAAGCGGTCGATGTACCAAAAAATACGGTCTCTTGCGAGAAAAAGAGGGTATGGTTTGTGTTTTTTTATTCAGATACACCAAACGTAAGCTCGTCCCCTACACGCACCACTTGTTCGTTCGCGGTGGTATCGGTAGATGTAAAACGAACCTTAGACACTAACTGGGTCTGTGTCGGATTTTTTTCTTTTAAGGTAAATCCGAACTGCAGTGCGTTCACATCAACACTTTCTGGCATACTTGGGATAAGCCATGTCAATTTTTTTGTTTGCTCATCAAAGGTAACCGTACCGGCCGGCACCGAAAGAAGCGACGGGCTCCAAACAATGTCGCCGTAAATGTCTGCCTCCAATTTTAAATCCTTCAGGTCATGAAACTCATTTTTGACTATCCACTTTATTTTATAATCAGTGGCAACCCCACGCGATGTAGCGTCAACATCGGTCGTGAGCGATACGTTAGATACAACTGGTAGAGTGCGCGTGTCTCCAGAAAAAATCTGTTGTGTCCCGAGAGACGCATAGCGCACTTCTGGGGTAATGGTAATTGGACCGGTCGGATAATTAGCTAGATCAGGATCACGCGTATCTTTTAAAGGAAGATTGACCGAAATAGCAACCTCATCACCCTGTTTCAGACTTGCTAAGGCCGGAATCTGCTTTGCATTCCATGTGATACTGCCACGACGTTTTGTAGATGAAAGTTGCTCACCGAGAATTACCCCGTCAAGGGCATCGTCTACTTGTGGCCAGTTGAGCATGCTTCTGTTTTTGTACGATGGCGCATCAAATACAAGACGAATCGTCGCATTCGTCATCGGAGAATCACCCGTATTTTTTACCAGAAGCGACGCATGAAGTGTCTCGCCTGGAGTCACGGTAACTGGTCCGGTTGCGCCATTTACTACGAGAGTGGTGCGTAGTGCCGTGTCAATTAAAGTAACAATCTGTTGCGTTGTGGTAACCACAAACGGATCAGTCGAGCGCGCAATATCATTCCAACCGACCACACGCGCTTGAAGCGGAACAGACCCGTCATCCTTGACCTGAGTAAACATAGCCTTTGCTGAAATCACATATTCTTCCGTGTTCGTAGGAACAGTCCAGCGTACCCCAAGTGCTTCGTCTGGTTTTTTATCAGAACTTACAATACGTACAGCGTCACTGAGAAGCTCAACGCGAAGCGAGGGAATGGAAATTCCGGCGCTTTGCCGTATACGAAAAGACAATGGTACCTCAGACCCAGGCGAGACATCTCCCGGTACTGAAACCGCGATTGACACAGGACTTTCTACAAGAGTTGTCACCAATGTGGCGACTTTTTGGAACGGAGAACTAAATGTCGCCGGGAGGTACGTCAAAAAAGCACGCACTGAACGTGATTCACCATACGCGCCATATATCCTCCCTGAGACATCAACCACACCACGTGCGCCAGGTGCTATTGTACCAACATCCCACGCATTTCCTTCTGCTGTTGGCGGAATACTACTTTTTGTCAGAACAAAACCCTCAGGAAAACGAACTTCGAGTTTTGCCTGCGCGAGCGGTGATGCGTCTGTATTTTCATAGCGCACATGGTAATGTACTTCTTCTCCAATACGCGCTTCGATTTCGCCTGAAACAGCTAAATGAACACGAGACTCATCGAATCCGATTTTTGGCGCAAACACTACAAACCCAAACCATGCCACGGCAACGAAGCATGCGCAAACAAACACAAGGGTCATTATGGCACGAAACACCCCTCGATGCGGTGCCGCTTCAAACGCGGTCATATTCGGTAACGACCCATCGTTGTTCTCGTAAATCACAGATAGTTCGCGCTCAATTTCTTTTTCGCGCTCTTTTGAGAGCATGGACACTTCTTTCGAAACTTCAACACTGGAGACGTCTTCATGAGACCCATCGGTAAGATTTTTCTTGAAAAAACGGTGTGTCTTACTCTTCATATGGACGCTCAAACATGGCACCAACACGCTCGCCTGTAATGAGTGTGGTGTAGTAACTAAGTGTTCCATCTACAATCATCTCTTCATCATGCACACGCCAAAAAGGATTCCATTCTTCAGGATAAACAATATGACTTTCAAAAAACGAACGAACACCGGACTGTTTTTCGACCGACAACATATACGTAACACGCAGAGAGGGATTTTTCCCAAAAAGCTCATTGGTCATGGCCTCAAATCGATTATGAGGGACAAGTTCACTTTTAACCGGCAGTGGTCGAGGGAGACGATACGTGATACTCGCCTCAGTCGTATCTCCAGGAGACACAATCATCCAATTACCAAAAACTGTGCGCCCCGATTCTTCACCGATGCTCGTACCGGAACGCGCATCGAAATGCTGCGTTGCCTCATTTTCCTCGACCGTAGCATCATTTTGATACCACGATTCTGGTACTTTAAACGCCGACTCAGGCGGATATCGAAAACCATTGGCGGAGATAAGCTCAGCACCCAACGGAACATACACCCGCACATAAACAATATTTGGCACACCCGCAAGTGACCCATCATTCACCCCGATATGTTGGCGCGTAATAGTTACCGTGTCTTCAACTGTGCCATTCTCAGCAATGCGTGCAGTATGCGAAATACGCTGCGTGACTTTTGCGTCACTTTTTTGCCCTTGAATATTCGCACCGACAACGAATAGATAATCCTCGCTGGGTTCCACCGGAGCCAGCTCGCCTGTCCAACCGAATTGTCGAACTGTTTTCTCAATCTCCTTATCACGAAAATAAAGCTGTATCTCTTTTTGTGATAACGCGCTATGAAACTCAGTCATGAGTTTCACGATATCCGCCTTACCGAGTGATGGAAGTTGTTGTAAAAGACCATCAAGCATGTGCGATAAAATTGCTTTTGGTTCTTTTGTTTTGCGTGCGGCATCTGATTCCACCTGCTCTTGAAGTGTTTCAAGAGCATCATACTCATTCATGACCACCCCAAACTCATCATCTTGAATTGGCCCTAACACCGAAAGAACTCGTTCGAGCACGGTTGCGTTTACGGCAATGACACCATCTATTGTTTCTTGACGACTCGCTTCATAAAATTCAGCTAATTTTCTTCCCGATATAGAAAAATCAGGCCACCAATTCGCGTCTTGAAACTCAAATCGACCGTTTGCGAGCTGAAGTGGTGTTGGCGGACGTAAATACTTAGAAAATTGACCTTGGACATCGTAGCTACCACCTTTAGGAACCTCGATTCGCTTTATCATTCCTTTTTGAACATCCACAATCGCATAACTCCCTACAAACCCCCCGGTCGGCCGAAGCTCATGATGATTTTGAAATACAACAAGATACCGTTTAAATGTAGTATTGCCCAATACTTTTTCGAGAGCATCACAGAGAGAAAGGACATCGTCCACATCTTCAACAAATAAAGCGAAAAGTCGGGTCGCTTGCGTGTACGTTTCACGATATTCCTCAGGAAGAGTTTCCTTATCAATCGCGCCAATACGTGCCAGAGCTTCTTTGTATCGCGGTAGAGCGCTCCGAACATGAGTTCGCAGTAGCTCTAAACGAACAGTAAACGCGCTCTCTTTTTGCGCAGTAATGTCCTGCAACCCTTTTAAAATATAGGTGTTTCCGAGAGCGATATTTTGACCTGCCTCCAGTAAGTTTTGTCTGCTCTCAATGTGTTTTCCTACAACCGGAAGCCATTTACCCACATCAAGCATAAACCCGTACCCGTGTTGCATCTGTTGCTCCACTGACTCAAACGCTTGAAGCGCCCTTGTCAAATCCTCTCCCGCCTTCGGAATATCAGCACCGAGAGCAGCCACAGTTGATGATTGAAGAGCCATAAACCCACTCGTGCTTTCTTCAACCAAAGCGTTATTTTTTTCTTTGATGCGCTCCATATATCCCCGTGCCGGAAGTGGTACCGTAAGAAGAATAACAAACGCAACACCACCAGCCAACATCCGTCGTATTTGTGGCGTGTACCATGACGCGCGAGGTGTGTCCCTTGTTGATTTCTCTGTTTTTATTTTTTTATACGCAAACCATTTTCTCTTTGGTTCTGCTTTAAGTGGCGCTAAAAACACCTGCGAAGGGCTTTCTACTATTAACGTATCTACGACTGCGTCAGGAACAACAGATGTTACGTTTGGTGTTTCTTGGGATTGCATTGTAGAGGACTCCACCCCTTTTTGTGGGAGTATGGTCGACACACTGATGTCTTCTTCTTCGATACCATGTTGCTCAAAAACCTCGACACCATCGCTGGCTTTTTCATGATACGAAGTCTGTAAAAGAGATGAATCGGCAACTGGGGGTACAAAAATATCTGTTATGGGTTCATTTTTTTTAATAGCCTCCGCGAAATCGAGCGCTACACGCTTAGTTTCTTGATGATCAGGGGTGGTATAGGTTTGCACTTTATCCCACGCGTAAGACTGTTCTTTGTGACGAAGCGACAGTACATGGCGTGACGCTGGAGAAATATCGCTTACGGTACGCACAAAAACCTCATCTTCTTTTTGAGGTAGTAGACAATATCGTTTAGTGTGGCCAGGAATACCACAGCGGGAACACGAACGAGGAGCGGCCATACAAAATAACTTTGTATAAAGTATAACATAATCGGGAGTAAAAACGTGTGTGGATAGAAAAAATAATGAGTATCATTGACCCATTTCGACCCATTCATGCCCCTGTCGATTGGCGTGCATTACTACGTACAACATTTTTTTGTCAGCTCTCACCTCCCGTGATATACTTGTGTCTAGTTTAGCTCCGAATTGACGACGAACACGCGTATGCAGGCTTGGTTTGATGTTGTAGCTCATATATCAGGGCGCATTCACCACCACAAGGAAGCGCTTATTCAGGCTTCCCCAACTGAAACATTTTGGCGAGCAGGAGCAATTGTACTACTCGAAAGCGTCCTTGGTATTCTCGCACTACCGCTATACCTCTTTTACAATACATCACGTTCTAGGCCCTCTTTTTTTAATCAAAAAGGGTGTGCGTATTCTCTGTACCGCCTACGTAAACGTGTCACTGTCTCCATCACCTTCCCTATCTTGGGGATACTTGGAATTTATTTTTCCTTAGTGACATTTGTCCAAACGGCTACCATTACGTGGGATGGTGGCGCAGGTGATGGATTGTGGAGCAGCGCGCTTAACTGGTCAACAGATACGGTACCTACCACAACTGATGATGTTGTTTTTGATGGAACAAGCGTATCCGACGCCACCATTGATGCTGGTTTTCAAGGAACAGTGCAAAGTATTCAAATTCAAAGCGGCTACACCGGAACAATCACGCCTGCTCGTTCATTTCATGTAACCGGTTCATTTACAATTGCAAACGGTTCATTTTTAGGAAACGCCAATACCATTGACATCAACGGCACGTACACCCAGACCGGAGGCATATTTCAGGCCTCGAATAGTACAACGAGTTTTGCCACAAACTTTATCAAATCCGGAGGAACGTATCTGCACAATAATGGTACTACCGTATTTGATGGCACTGGCACAACAAACTACATTACCTTTGCTACAAGTTCACTGAGTACCCTCACTTTTGCAAACGTCACCATTGCAAAAACACTCACGAGCGATGGCATACAAAGTGGCGCATTCACCGGCGCGGTTATCGCTGTAACCGGCACGCTTGATCTAGCCACAGGCACACTTCGTACAACCGCAGCCACGGCCACATCCTCCTCCGTTCTTACGATTTTAGAGGCACAGGGGCCGATTATTCATCGTGCGGGGTGGGCTGGGGGCGATGGCATATTGCGCATTTCCGGACCAGGACGAACTGTTGAAATGTATCCAAACGGCTACTTACCCCGTGTAGACATTAACTCAACAAGTACCGTGGTAAACATTAATGGTACCGGGACAACAACTATCAACTCACTCAACATTACCGCGGGCACGGTAAACCAAAACAGTGGCAATATTCTATCAAGTGTTTCTGTACTCGGCCCGAGCGGACTTTACAATGGTGGAACAGGAGTTACACAGGGAGAAATATTATTTGTCTTTGGGGGAGGACAGGCAATTTTCAGCACGGGAATTGTGCATATAGGTCTTACCGTACGTACCTCCAATACAGGCAGTCTTCTCGACCTATCCCGCGTTTCATCGTTTATGATCCGTCCATTTAGCTCACAATCAACTGTGAGCGTGCTTGGAGTAAACAGTGGCTCTACATTACTCTTTCCGCCAATACCAGTGTACATTTCAGCAGTGACCTCAAGTATTGTCGGTTCGATTAGCGCAACAAACACTACATTTATTTTTGACCGAAACGCGAGCCAAGCACTGTTTGCGTCAAGTGACATTACGATTGGCGGGCTCAGCAAAACCGCCACAAACACTCAAAATTTTTACTTTCCAGCCGGTGTCACCACGACCATTACAGGTGCTCTCACCTTGCAAGGTGGTTCAACATCATCACTCCTTTCTATTCATTCTGCGTCATCAACAGGTACAATATTCGACGCAGAGCAAGCACGTATTAATCCACTTGGAAGCACAACTGTACAAAATTTAAACGTTACAAATAATAGAAATATTGCCTCCACCCCCATTGATGCCACCGGGCAATATGTTATCGATAATGGCAGCGTTGATGGTTGGTTTGGCATGATCGATATTACAAACCCTACCACTCCAGGTAGTCTCACGACAGCAAATGAAACTAATAATACCGTACGACTTGTTTTTGGCGCTTCATCGACCGACGCAAATTTTCTTGATTATCGAATTTTCTATACGCTTGGCACCACCACCCCCTCAACAAGCGATACTGGTCTCACCTCAAGTACACAGTCCATTCTCGGTCGATCCAATTATGGTGGACAAACCGGAGTTGAACTGGAAGGTCTTACACGATCGACGGTATACACCGCCAATATATGGGCATATGACGAATATGGGAACACCGCCTCTGGAACAACACCCATAACCTTTGCAACACTTCCTAATCCAGTCACCAATATCGGTGCTTCGAATATTCAACAACAAAGCCTAACTATCAGCTGGGACACAAACAACAACGATGCCGCCACTGTATACAACATTACGGATACGAATGACCCAACGAGAACTTCAGGATTTTTTACCGGAACATCTTTTGATCTTGTTAATTTACACCCTAATCAGGAGTATAGCTTTACTATCGTCGCACGAGACAGTAACAACCAAGAAAACAGTGTTACTGTTGGGCCATTCACCACTGCCTCGGCAGGGGGT
>CAZYEQ010000025.1:0-11478 GCA_964646505.1 uncultured Gammaproteobacteria bacterium | reverse complement strand
GATACAGAGGCACACGCGCTTGTGTCGTACGAGGTAAAACCATCGCTTTTGGCGAGACATCATCTTATTATTTCTTGCGAACAGGTGGTAACTATTACCTCTGAACATGTAGTGGTAAAAGACGCGACCTATCCAACCACAGAACAAAGAAAGACCAATCGTCCCGCCACAAACGTACGTCAAGCGGGTGCGTATGGTCGAGCAGAGGAGGGGGTATGACTCTCCTCACCCTTCGTGATTCTGTTCTTGCTACCCTAGCGTATTTTGATTTGTTTTCCGCGCCCATGTCTGGTGAAGACCTGTTTCGTTCTCTGTGGTCACCAAAACGACCAGTGTCGTTTGCTGAATTGGAGCGGGTGCTCTCTGAACTTAACAATGAAAAAAAAATTGAAGAACAGAACGGAGTGTGGTTTTTGCCAGGAAGATCAGCGCTTATGAGCGCGTACACTGAACAGGTGAAGTGCAGTGAAGAAAAAATTCGTCGCGCGCAAAAGGCGGCCCGCGCTCTGGCGTGGATTCCTTTTTTTCGAGCCATGTTTGTGTGTAATACCGTCGGTATGCGTGTGGCGCGTCGTGAAAGTGATATCGATGTCTTTATTGTTATTAAAGAAAAACGGCTCTGGCTTACCCGATTTCTTATCACAATCACATTAACCCTGTGTGGCATGCGACGCACAAAAACACGTGTGGCCAATCAAATATGTTTAAGCTTTTTTGTAACTGATGACGCGCTTAACCTATCTTCCCTAACTTTGGGTGTCCCTGATGTGTATCTTATGTACTGGCTCGATACTCTTATTCCCGTATACGATCCCGATCATCTTCACCGCGTGCTTATGAGCGAAAATACCTTTGCTAAGGCCTATATTCCGCACGGGTTTGGTCGTCCGCGACAAGAAAAAGAGGTGGAAGTTGGACGCGTCGGTAAACGCCTAAAATGGTTTTTTGAACGCGCTTGGGCTGGTGCCTACGGCGCTTTACTTGAAGCCCAGGCGAAGACTATTCAAATGAGTAAAATGAAAATGAATAAAAAAAGTGTTCAAGATGCTCATGACACGCGCGTGGTTGAAACTGACCAGGTACTTAAGTTTCATGAGCATGATCGCCGTGCGGAATATCGTGAGTCGTGGGTAGCGCGGTGTCGCTCACTTGGTGTGATTCCGTATGATGTTTCTTGATAAAGTATACGCCATTTTTTTACGGTTTTTTTTACTCGTGTTTCCTGTAGGGACAGTGCTTCTTTTTTCAGTCCCAGTGGTGGCTGGTACGAATTGGGACATGGGTACGCTTCGCCTCTACGCTACTGAAGTGTGCGTGTGGTTTTTGCTCTTTGTGTACATTCGTCAATCTGTTGTTCCGCTTGTTCGCGCGCGTCACATTCGGTTCGTGGCGCAGCCATTTCGCGTGTGGATTATATGTGCTGTTCTTTTTTTGTGTGTGCAATATGTGGTGTCCTTCAACGCATCTTTGGCCGCGCAAACTGTGCGCATGATGGTCAGTACTCTCGTGTGTGCTGTTCTTGTGTATCGTGAATGTCGCCGTGATCCACGTCTGTGGCAATACGTTGCTATAGGGTCACTCCCTGTTTTTGTGTTTGGTATTTTTGAGTGGGGAATGCAAACCACGTGGAGTTCAACCTTGTTTGGCCTTGCGGAGCATGCACCCTATGTTCCCGGCACGTCGGTGATTGTCGAGGCAGTGGGAGGTCGTTTTTTGCGCGCGTATAGTGTGTTTCCGCATCCAAATATATTTGGCGGGTACGCCACACTTCTTTTGTGTATGCTCCTGCGTATTCGTCCGATCACTTGGCAGCAGGCAGTGCTTGGCGCAGCCGGCACAACGCTCGGGTCGGTTGCGCTTTTAGTGTCGTGGTCGCGCAGTGCTTGGCTTGCGCTCGCGTGCGGAGTGGTCGTACTTATACTACAAAAACAAATACTCTGGCACCGTGTGGTGCCCATTGTGCTTGTCGGCATTATTGGCGCGGTGATATACGCCCCGCTTATACACACACGAACCGCAGTTACCTCACCAGCAGAAACACGTTCTGTTGTTGAGCGACGTGATGGTATTTTAAGCGCGCTTCAGGAAGTGAACCTTTCACGACCGTTTGGGGTTGGGCTTGGTAATTACACGGTTCTTCTCCATAAAAAAAATCTTGATGCGTCTGGGTACAGCTTACAACCAGTGCATGTTGTGCCGCTTATTGCCCTTGTTGAGCTCGGCTGGTTAGGTGTTTTAGCATGGGGTGTGGTTGTATGGAAGTTTATTTCCAAAATACGAGTACGTTTTGACCAGCGACACATATTGTTGTTCGCCATATTCGCGCCACTTCTGTGCTTTGACCACTATGTGTGGACGACCTATCAGGGAATGCTTATGACAGCAGTCTTTGTAGCCCTTATCCTTGGATTTCCCCAGGTTTTCCCCACTTCATCCACTGATCGTCGTTCGCTATAATTTTTTGCTAAAATAAGCTAAAAAAAATGGCTCTTTTTTCTCTTGACAATGGCTGAAAAGGGGCGTAAGGTATGGGTATAGAACCCAGTGGTGACAGTAGGCGCAGCGCGCTCGCCATTCACCCCGTAACTCCCGACAGGCATTACGAGGTGGCATATGGACGGCATGATGAGCTTATTGTCACTAGTGGGTTTTTTGTTTGGAAAACTTTGGGGATATAGCACTTGACACGGCATAAAAAAAAGGTAGAATACGAGTATTATTTATCACTCGGTATAAGTGAGTGATAAATCATTATTCATTTTATACATGAACATATGAATATCAAACCGCTCGGAGATCATGTGGTGGTTAAGCTCATGGAAGAAGAAAAAGTAACCGCTTCTGGTATTGTGCTACCAGACACGGTTGATAAAGAAAAAAAAGAAGAAGGGGAAGTGGTGGCGGTTGGCCCGGGCAAGATGCTTGAAACTGGTTCGCGTGCGTCTATGGAAGTGTCGGTTGGGCAAAAAGTGTTGTTCAAAAAATGGGGCGGTGACGAAGTAAAAGTAGATGGACAAGAATACAAAATTATTCGCATGGATGACATTTTGGCTGTTCTCCAATAATTTTTTATACATATATTACTGCTATGGCTAAGCAAATAAAACATGCAGATGACGCACGTCAATCACTCGTACGCGGGGTGAATATTTTAGCAAATACCGTCAAAGTTACGCTTGGTCCTAAGGGGCGCAATGTGGTCTTGGATCGCGGATATGGCGCGCCAATTATTACCAAAGACGGTGTGTCTGTGGCAAAAGAAATTGAACTGGAAGACAAGTTTGAAAACATTGGAGTAGACATTGTGAAAGAGGTGGCGAGTAAAACGAACGATGTGGTGGGTGATGGAACGACGACCGCGACCGTCCTCGCGCAGGCGATTATTAACGAGGGCATGAAAAACGTGGTGGCAGGCGCGAATCCGGTTGCCCTGAACCGCGGGTTACACAAAGCGGCTGAAGCAATTATTGGAGAGCTTCAGAAAAAGGTATCAAAGAAGGTTGAGAAGGACGAGATTGCTCATGTAGCCGCGATTTCCGCGAACGATCGTGAGATTGGTCAAAAAATTGCGGAAGCCATTCACGAAGTGGGGCAAGATGGGGTAATTACGGTTGAAGAATCACAAACGTTTGGCATGGATATTGAAACCGTGAAAGGGATGCGTTTTGATAAGGGGTATGTGTCACATTACATGCTCACCAACCCCGACCGCATGGAGGCAGAGTACCACGATGTACCACTTCTTGTGACCGACAAAAAGATTTCTTCTATTGAGTCTATTTTACCTCTTCTTGAAAAACTCATTGCGACTGGTCGTAAAGACTTGGTGATTGTCGCGGAAGATGTTGATGGACAGGCGCTCACAACACTTGTGCTCAATAAAATGCGCGGTGTGTTTAATGTACTCGCGGTGAAAGCGCCTGGATTCGGTGATCGTCGCAAAGAAATGCTTCAAGATATTGCGGTTTTGACCGGCGCAAAACTCATTACCGATGACCTCGGTTTGAAATTAGAAAATATAGAAATGGAAGATTTAGGTAGCGCGCGCAAAGTGGTTGCGACCAAGGAAACCACGACCATCGTTGAAGGAAAGGGTGACGAAGCTATGGTAAAAGATCGCGTGGCCCAAATTCGCAAAGCGATTGAAGAAACTGATTCAGAGTTTGATCGTGAAAAGTTGCAAGAGCGTTTAGCAAAACTTGCCGGTGGTGTGGCAGTGATTCGTGGTGCGGCCACTGAGACCGAAATGAAAGAAGTGAAGCATCGCATTGAAGACGCGGTCGGGGCGACGAAAGCCGCGATTGAAGAGGGTGTCGTACCGGGCGGCGGTGTGGCGCTTCTTCGCGCGAGCCGCGCGCTTATGGATTTGAATGTATCTGATGAAGAGATGGTAGCTGTGAATATTTTACGTCGCGCGCTCGAAGAACCACTTCGCATTATTGCCGCGAACGCAGGGTACGAAGGCGCGGTCGTGGTTGATGCGGTCAAAAAACATGAAGGCAATTTCGGGTTTAACGCCGCTACAGGGAATTACGAAGATTTGGTTGTGGCGGGTATTATTGACCCAACGAAAGTGACTCGCAGCGCGATTCAAAACGCGGTTTCAGCCGCTGGCATGCTTCTTACGACCGAAGCCGTGGTGACTGACCTACCAAAGAAAGAAGATGATATGCCGTCGTCTGGTATGGGTGGTGGTATGGGTGGAGGCATGATGGGCATGTAAGATTCTGTAAAGAAAAAACCGCTCCGGAAACGGAGCGGTTTTTTGTTCTGTTGTTTTTCCTGTTTTTTTCCTGTAGGATAAAGCACATATGTCACTTCGTACGGATCGTATTTTGGAACTTCAGACCAAGGTAAATAACGCTGTGGCACTTTTGCGTATTCCTGAGCTTAAAAAAGAAGTAGCAGTTATTGAGATACAGATGCAAGCACCGGATTTTTGGCAAGACACGCAAAAAGCCGGCGCGATTGGGAAAAAATATGAAGAAATTCGTAGTACCGTTGCATCGTGGGAGGCGCTCCAAACCGATGTTCAGGGACTGTATGAGTTATCCGTAGCACTCGATAGTGAGCCTGACCAAGCTATGGCTGAAGAGGTGGAGAAACAGTTTGAACAAACGAGTGCGGTGTTCCATAAAAAAGAATTTGAGGTGTTACTCGACGGTCGTCATGATACACAAAATGCCATTGTGTCTATTTTTGCCGGCTCAGGAGGAACTGAAGCGCAAGATTGGGCTGAAATGATTCGTCGCATGATAATGCGCTACAGTGAAGACCAGGGTTGGCGAGTGACCTTACTCGATGAATCACGCGGCGAGGTAGCGGGTATTAAATCGTCAACTCTGCGCATTGAGGGCCAGTACGCGTATGGACTTTTAAAATCAGAGCATGGCACGCACCGCCTCGTACGTATTTCTCCGTTTGATGCCGAGGGGATGCGCCACACGTCATTTGCTGGCGTGGACGTTCTCCCCGAACTAGACGCGAGTACGGTTGTGGAAATTAATCCAAACGATTTGCGTATTGATACGTTTATGTCTGGGGGGAAAGGTGGGCAAAGTGTGAATACCACCTATTCGGCAGTGCGTATTGTGCATATTCCTACAGGTATCACGGTGCAATGTCAAAATGAACGATCACAACTTCAAAACAAAGAAACCGCGATGCGTATTTTGCAGGCTAAGTTAGAGCGTGTGCGTGAAGAAGAAGAGGCAAGGGCGCGCCAGGAGATGCGAGGAGAATACAAGAGTGCTGAGTGGGGAAACCAGATTCGTTCGTATGTGCTGCAGCCCTACAAGCTGGTGAAAGATGTGCGTACCAAGTGGGAATCGACTGAACCAGACCGGGTGTTGGAGGGTGACATTACCCCTTTTGTTGAGGCGTATCTTCGTTTTGAAAAAGAGTCATCAACGCATGCTCCTCGTGTAGCATAATATATTTTTTTATGGACATGTCCACGCATCACCCCAAACATCTTTCAGTTGCGGTCTTGTTTTTTCTTTTGGCCATTACGACAGTGTTGCTCTCTTGGGTGCATACAAACACGTTTATTGATGCGACGACCGCGCAAGTGATTGAGGCTTCTGCGCAGGACATGTCTTTGGTAGAGGGTAGGAAAAATCACATTTTGCCAAAACAAGTAAAAGGTATTTATCTTACCGCGTATTCCGCGGGAAATAAACAAAAGGTCGGTGAGATTATTTCACTTATCGATACAACAGAATTGAACGCGGTTGTTATCGACATTAAAGATTACAGTGGTAAAATCTTATACGATTCACACGTACCACTCGCACGTCAAATAGGTGCGGTGTCAAATCAAATTGGTGACGTAAGGGCACTTATTCGTCAATTTCATGATCATAATATCTATGTGATTGCGCGTCAGACCGTGTTTCAAGATCCGCTTTTGGCGCGAAAAAAAACAGATTTGGCTATCAAAAGTAAACAGGGGGGACTGTGGTATGATTATAAGGGGTTAAGCTGGGTTGACGCGAGCCACGAAGAGATTTGGGCATATAATGTGGCGATTGCAAAAGAGGCTGCCATGCTTGGATTTGATGAGATTAATTTCGATTACGTTCGTTTTCCGTCTGACGGCAACATGTCTCTTATGGTATATGCCGCCCAAACAGAAAAGACGAAAAACGATGTGATGAAAGAGTTTTACACCTACCTTGGTCGTGAAATGACTCCAACGAGCGCGTTTATTTCCCTTGATTTATTTGGGTTTTCAATGGAGCGCCATGATGGTATGTCCATTGGTCAGCGTATTGAAGATGCTGTGAATAATGTTGATGCAGTGTCACCGATGATGTACCCTTCGCACTATCCATCAGGTCACTTAGGGCTAGAAAATCCCGCGGCACATCCCGGTATTGTAATTGATAATGGCATGAAAAAAGGAACACCCTATTTTGTGGATACCCGCGCGCAGGTGCGCCCTTGGTTGCAGGCGTTTAATCTTGGCGCAACGTATGACGCGTCAAAGATCCGCGCGCAAATTGACATGGTGGAAAAATATCCAAACAATGGTTGGTTGTTATGGAACGCGTCAAACCGATATACGACCGCTGGTCTTAAAACCGCTGAGCAAGTTCGCCATGAGGAAGAAAAGAAGGCCTCCTTATAACCACTATGGTACTTCCTCCACACATGATAAAAGACCTCTGCGCGCGCTACGATCTTACCCCTTCAAAAGCGTATGGGCAAAATTACCTTGTTAGTGATGCTCCTATCCTTGCCATGCTTAAGGCGGCACAGATAACGAAAGGGGATACGGTTGTGGAAATTGGGCCTGGTTTCGGTGTGCTTACGTTTGAACTTCTTACACACGCTAAAAAAGTGATTGCGTTTGAAATTGAGCAAAAACTTCGCCCCTATTGGATGGAAAAACAGGCTGAGTTTC
Source organism: uncultured Gammaproteobacteria bacterium (assembly GCA_964646505.1). Classification (GTDB taxonomy): domain Bacteria; phylum Patescibacteriota; class Patescibacteriia; order Magasanikbacterales; family UBA922; genus CAZQXB01. The sequence goes on along the minus strand of CAZYEQ010000025.1, from coordinate 4,070 downwards.
ACAATCTTGAGATGGTGTGGGGGAATGTACTTTCAACGTCCGAACAAAGAGGCTTTCCGAAAGATCATCCATACAAAGTAGTGGCAAATGTCCCGTATCAAATTACGTCTGATATTATTCGGCTTTGTGTCGAATCAGTACCGCCACCTGAGGTGATTGTGCTTATGGTGCAAAAAGAGGTGGCTGAACGTATGATGGCAAAGCCGGGTGATATGAGCCTCCTTGCCCTGTCGGTTCAATATTACGGCAGAGTAGAAAAAGTAATGACGGTGTCAAAAGGTTCGTTTTGGCCGTCGCCAAAAGTGGATTCAGCGGTAATTGCGATTCACCCGGAGCGTCGTGATGCAAATGAGGCAAGGGTGTTTTTTGCACTCGCGAAAGCCGGTTTTTCTCATAAACGAAAAATGGTATGGAGAAATATCACGTCGCAGCTTCACGTTGACGAACATATTGTAAAACACGCGCTCGAGCAGGTAGTGAACAACACTACTGTTCGGGCTGAAGAGTTGTCTGTGGCCGACTGGCTGGCCTTGATCCCATTTTTTACTCACTTATCCACTTAGGAAGAAAAAAGCGAGAATTGTTATTCTTGCGCGAGTTTGGTATACTGCACCTGTATATAGCCGTATGTTGACCGGCGAAACTCTACGCATTTTAACCAAAGAGCAAAAAATAGGCTTTGCTCTGCTTTTGTGTTTTGGGCTCATTGTGGTGGTACTTGGGGTATTGCAGTTACGGAATACAATTTACTCTCCATTTGTCATTCACGCGCCAGACCAAACGAGCGACTTGGCTGCTCTTTTTCAAAATAACGAGGCCCGGTTACAACAAATTGATACCGATCATGATGGCCTAAACGATTACGAAGAATTGAATTTTTATAGCACAAGCCCATATCTTCCTGACACCGACTCTGACGGTATTTCTGATAAAGATGAGATCGCGGTGGGGTCAGATCCCAATTGTCCAAGCGGGCAAACGTGTCAATCTGTAAGTGATTTATCAAAAGGGAGTACGGGGGAAATTTCTACGCCACCGGTGGAGCCTATTTTACCTCAGTCATCAGCAACCATTTCGGCTTCTGCTACGCCAGCACAGAACGGAGACGGTTTTGCCGGTTTAAGTGAGGCTGACTGGGAGGCGATCATACAAAACCCTGCTCTTTTCCGTGAACTGTTGCTTCAAACCGGAAAGATAACAAAGGAACAGCTTGATAAAATACCTGACAATCTCCTTGTTGAGCAGGCAAAAACATTTATGGCCGAAAAACGGGCCAGTGAGTCTATTTAAAATCGAGATTATACTGTATGCACCCACTCCGCACAGGTTTACGAATTAGACAGATTATCACGCTTGGCATCCTTGTTTCTTTTTTGGGGAGCATTTTTTTGGTCAAACCAGTTCACGCGCAACTATGGGTGACGGGTGAGGTGGTAAATGTGACAGCTCAAGATATTCCACGAGAGGCCTCAGAAATTAAACAAGAAACAGAAACTTCACTGAAATACGCTGTATTAAATAGTGTGGTGGGTGCGGCGTACAATACGGTAAACTTTTTTTTGCGAAAATTAGCGGTTGATGCCGCTCGTTTTTTGGGTGAAAGCGCTGCTGGAAAAAAATCACTTGTTTTTGATAAGCCTGCCGGTCAGTATTGGGAAGAGGTGGCAAACGGCGCCCTTGGTACTGCCATTGATTCGATTGGTCAGCCATTCGGTCTAAACCTGTGTGATATTCCTGATATTAATTTTAAGTTATTTTTAAAAATCGGTATAGGCGATTTGTATGGTCATGGAAGTCCGAAGCCACGATGTGACTGGGGAGAAATTAAAAATAACTGGAGCGCTGAAGGATTTGAACGAAAGTATGGAAAAGGCGCGAGTAAACTCATTCCCCAAAAGTGGAGTGATGTGATTAGTGTTGAACAATCTGATTTCGGTATTGCTCTTAGTGCTGAGGCGCAAGTAGATGCATTACGATACAAAAAATTGAAAGAAGCTGAGGCAGATACGCAAATCGGACAAGGATTCCGTGATCTCAAAGACAAGATTTCTGACACCATTTTAACTCCTTCAAGAATCTTGTCCGCGTACGCAACTGAAAATCTTATTGGGAAGAATGATTTTCTTGCCGGTATCCAATTTATTGGCGCGGGTATTGCTAGCGGGGCAGCGCAAATTATTCCGGCAGCAGCTCAGACGTTTTTAAGTTCATATGTTTCTACCATCCTGGAGCGTCTTACCCAGACCGGACTTTTTGCCCCGGAAAATATCTATGATCCCAATTTTTTCGGTGTAGGTAATGGTCGCCAACGCGTTCCTAACGCGGTATTCGCGGGTCTTGAAACTGCTCAAATCGTAACCATTCCGGATTATGATCTTTTATTAAATTATGTATCGTGTCCTGACAAGCCAAAACTCGACAACTGTGTGATGGATCAGTCGCTCTATCAGGCATTATCAAGAACCGCCACCGATAAACCCCTCACTATCCGTGAGGCCATACAAGCTGGTTTGTTGCATGGAGACTGGCCACTTATTTCTCCTCGCCGCGAGACAACTCAGGATGGTACTGGAAATATCGACAAAAATTGCTATGCAAAGGCATACTGTTATTCTAACATTCAAAAACTAAGAAAAGCGCGCATTTTACCGCTCGGTTTTGAAATCGCTGCCCTTAAGGCGGACCCTGATAATCCGCAGGCAGAATGGACACTTAAAAAAATTGTCGATAATTTTGACAATTGTGCTCCAAATGGTCGACCAAACGCGCAATTTCCTTATTGTCACCTCATTAACCCAAATTGGGTTATCCGTTCATTTCCTGTGAGCTGTCAAAGTCAGGTTATTGGGCCTAATGTACTCGCGCCACAATCACCTGAGAGAAGTGTGGAATGCGCAGACGTGGCAACCTGTTTGCAAACAGATGCCAATGGGCTTTGTATTTCTCAGGGATACTGTACGCAAGAACGTATGGTATGGCGCCTTTTAGGCGATCGGTGTGCTCCTGAATACGCTACCTGTCGAACCTATCGAAAAAGTGACGGCGGGTCAGCGTCTTATTTAACACGTACGTTAGATTTTTCTTCCTGTGATGCCGGTTCTGTTGGCTGTCGTGTGTTTAGTACCGAAAAAGACAGTCAGGGGAACTGGATTTCAAGCGTGAATACAAACCCGGCTTTGCATACGGTCACACTTGGAAGAAATCAGGTGCTTCATTTGAATCAAATTGGTATACAAAAGACGTGTCCGGCTGGCGCGGTTGGTTGTACTGCGTTTATTACCGCACTTCGTACAAACGATCAAACACAGTTTGTGCGTAATCAAACTGGTGGTTTTGTTCAGACACCCGATACTGTGGCAAACCAAATTGCGTATTTAAAAAAGGCACCGGCTTATTTAGGATGCTATGATACGAATATTGCCACACCACAAATAGATTGGCCGAGAACACGAGCCGAGGCGCAAACGGCATTTGACCATAGTGCTGCTTGTCAAAATTACGCGGCGGCCTGTGCGCCGGAAGAAGTGGGGTGTGAATCGTATCGTCCTTTGAACGATGCAAGCGCACCGGCAATTCCTGGAATCGTTGGCTCGAACACCTGTTCATCGGCCTGTGTTGGGTATGACACCTTTAAACAGGAGCGTACCGCGTTTGAGTCAGAAGAATTTCCTTTGTATTTTATTCCTGAACGGGGGAGGAGCTGTGCTGTTCAATACGCGGGTTGTACTGAATTCACAAATATTGATGCGTCAACTCAAGGAGGTGAACGTCTTGAATACTACACAAATCTTCGACGCTGTGAACGTCCAGAAGTCAACGCCGGACAAACATTTTATTCTTGGGAAGGTTCGGATACTGAAGGGTTTGTATTGCGAGTGCATCGTTTGGTTGCGTTGACCACTGAACAATCAAGTTTTTATCAAGGTTCCGCGCGTTCTCAAGGGGTGGTTCCAGGTGTTGACTATGGTCAGCTATTCGCGGTTGATAGTCCTGTGTATGTTGATGATGGAGGAACCGCGCTTGACGCGGCTGTACAACGTTGTAACGAGGTCAACTATACCGTGGGGGTG
>CAZYEQ010000024.1:0-12947 GCA_964646505.1 uncultured Gammaproteobacteria bacterium | reverse complement strand
CCAAGGCCAAATGGTGTGTCGTTGGCCACATATACTGCCTCGTCAGCGTCTTTTACCACAAATACGAGCGCCACCGGCCCAAACACTTCTTCACGATAAATCGCCATATCTTTGGTGATATTCGTCAAAATGGTTGGCGCGTAAAAAAACCCAAGACGGTCGATCGGTGCGCCGCCAGTCACACACACGGCACCGGTCTGAACGGCCGTCTGTACCTGAGCGTGGATTTGGGCACGGGCGTCGTCGCTCACAAGTGGACCAAACTCAGTAGCAGCATCATATGGGTCGCCAATACGAATATTCTGAAACGCTTTCGTGAGCCCTGTAAGAAACTCTTGAGCAACAGATTCTTCAACGATAAATCGTTTTGCGGCAATACAACTTTGCCCTGCATTTTGCAAACGTGAAGTCGCCCCAACCGCCACGGCTTTTTCAATATCAGCATCACGCAAAATAATGCACGGATCACTTCCCCCTAATTCAAGGACACTTTTTTTGAGTGCCTTACCCGCGGCACTGGCCACGGCTCGCCCTGCATTTTCGCTCCCGGTTAATGTAACTGCCACCACACGCGGATCAGCAATCACCTCTTCGGTATCAGGACCACGAATAAGGAGTGTTTGAAACAACCCGTCGGGCGCGCCAGCCTCACGAAACGCGTCAGCAATCGCAAGCGCGCACCCAGGCACATGTGAGGCGTGTTTTAATAATCCCACGTTTCCTGCCATGGCTGCCGGAGCAATAAAACGAAATACCTGCCAAAAAGGAAAGTTCCATGGCATGACCGCAAAAATAATTCCAAGCGGATCAAAACGGACGTAACTTTTCGTAGCACCACTCACAAGCATTTCTTTTTGCAACATGTTTTCACCCTCGTCGGCGTAATACTCAAGCACCCACGCGGATTTTTCTACTTCTGCTTTCGCTTGCGTAATCGGTTTTCCCATTTCTTCGGTAATAAGATGCGCGTAGGTATCTTTATGTTTTCGAAGAACCGAAGCAACATTTTTTAATACTACCGCTCGCTCAGCAAACGACACCTCTTTCCAAATGGAAAATGTTTTACTCGCGCGTTCCAATTTTTGTTCAATGTCATGCTTGGTGTCAGGAGTATACCCCTTTCCTGCCTCCCCTGTTCCTGGATGAATGGTCGTAAACATACGATGTATTTTAAGAAACAAGGCGCGGTAACTCGTTCGTGAGCACACGCACATTATCGGCATAATCGATTGGCACATCAATCACATGCACGCCTTTTTTCTGAATGCAGTCTTTTAGGAGTGGCAAAAAACTATCGGTTGATTCAACACGGTACGCTTTGGCCCCAAAACTCTCGGCAAGTGCCACCATATCGGGGTTGCCAAAATCGAGCCCGAATGACTGAAACGTTGATGCTTCCTGCTTCCATTTAATCATGCCGTAGCCGTTGTCACGCAACACCACAATGGTGAGGTCGAGCGCAAGCCGAACCGCTGTTTCAAGCTCGTGAATATTCATAAGGAAACCACCGTCGCCCGTAACCACAACAACAGGTTTATCGGGGTACGCCATTTTTGCTCCCATGCCCGACGGTAACCCCGCGCCCATAGTGGCAAGCGCGTTATCAAGTAAAAGCGTTTGGCTTTCATAGGTTTTGTATTGTCGCGCGAACCAAAGTTTATACATGCCATTATCAAGACACACCATGCCATCGTTTGGCACTGCCGCACGGATATCGGCCACAAACCGACTGGGGCGAATGGGAAAATCGGGCAAGCCCGCATCGCGCGCAATATGCGCGTCGAGTTTTTCTTTTTCCCGCATCATCAAAGAAAAATCCCAGTGCGTTTGTGGCTCTACTGATTCAGTGAGCTGCCACACGGCGTTTCCAATATCACCAACGACTTCCCAGTGTGGAAAATACACATCGTCAACCGCGGCTGAATTAAAATTGACATGAATCACTTTGGCGCCGTCGTGACGCATCAGAAATGGTGGTTTTTCTACCACATCATGTCCGATGTTAATAATACAGTCGGCGTACGAAATGGCTTTATGGACAAAATCGCCACTCGAAAGTGCCGTACACCCGAGCGACAGTGGATGATGTTCGTCAACGACACCTTTTCCCATTTGTGTAGAACAAAATGGGATACCTGTTTTGTCGACAAACTCGCGCAAACTTTTTGAGACACGCTTACGATTTGCGCCCGCGCCGATCACAATAAGCGGGCGCGCGGCTTCGCGAATCATCTTCACCGCCTCGGCAATGGCTTTTGGTTCGGCAGCCGGACGGCGAATCGTATTGTTAGGAAAAAGCGGTAGCTCGCCTATTTTTTCAGCAGCAATGTCTTCGGGAAGTTCAAGATGCACTGCCCCAGGTCGTTCTTCGGTGGCCACGCGAAACGCTTCGCGCACACGCGATGGAATGGACGCTGCACTCACAATTTGACGAGTGTACTTCGTGATCGGCTTCATAATATCGACCACTGAAATAATTTGAAAATGCCCTTGTTTACTTACTTTAATTGGTTTTTGCCCCGTGAGCATAAACAGTGGCATGGCTCCAAGCGTGGCGTACGCAGCTGCTGTAACCAAGTTTGTCGCGCCCGGGCCAAGGGTAGTCATCACCATTCCGGGTTTGCCAGTTAAGCGTCCAATCGTTGCCGCCATAAACGCGGCCGACTGTTCGTGGCGCGTAGTGATAAGCGTAATGCGTGAGGTGCGAAATGCTTCGAGTACGTCTAAATTTTCTTCACCTGGAACAGCAAAGCAGTACGCAACTCCTTCGTGTTCAAGGGCCTTTACAAAGGCATGGGCGGCGGTATGCATACGTACAATAAACAACAATAATATGTGTGTTCATACACTGTAGCGAAGAAATCAAAGGACGTCGAGAGTCTCCGCGGCAGTTTTTTTCCATGAAAAAAGCATGGCTCGTTTCTCTCCTTTTTCCACAAGCGACGCCCGCAACGACATGTCGGTAAGAAGTATGTGTACGGCAGTTGGAATTGTGTTTGGTTTTGCGGGGTCAACATACATACACGCGTCTTGCCCCACCTCGGGCAAACACGAGGTCTGTGCGGCTAAAACCGGCACGCCCGATTGAAACGCTTCGAGCAGTGGAATTCCAAACCCTTCATACCAACTCAAAAACACAAACGCTTTGGCAGCTTGGAACAATGCCGGAAGATCACTCGCAGATACCCACCCAAGTTCAAGAATATCTTTTTTGTATGGCGAAGCTGCAATTTCTTGCTGCACGTCTTCGTACCCAAACCCTGGTTTACCAACAAGCACAAGCGTTTCTTTGTGTGATGGATACAACTGACGAAACGCCGTATACGCGCGCACAAGCCCAGCCACGTTTTTCTTTTCTTCAAGTCTGCCCACAAAAAGAAGGTATGATTCTGGCACGCGGTATGTTTCACGAACGCGTTGTTTTTCTTCTTCTGAAACACGAACACGAAATCGTTCGTCAATACCGTGGGGAATAACCGAAATATCATTCCTCATTTTTAGCGCGCGTACGAGCCTCAGCATGTCTTGTTTCACATGTTCGGTTGGCACAATCACACGCGCGCCCGTACGAAGCGCGTGTTTCGCCGTAAATACACTATACCAACGCTCAAACCAGTTGTAGGCTTTGGGAAAATACGCGCCAGCCACATCGTGAATGGTGAGCACGGTTTTTTTAGGATGAATAAGCGGTAACACATGAGCTGGCACAAAAAGAACATCCGGCGGACGACGCAGCATTTCGAACGACAAGCGAAGTTGTGTCCACAATCGTTTTGGTGGCCAGCGAAGCACCCGATTTTCAAAGTGGAGAGGAAGATCGGCCAACTCACCCTGTAATGGTTTGTCAGAATATAAAACAACTCGGTCAGTAGGTGGAACGAGTGTTTTTAATTCTTGAATCAAGTGATACGCGTACCACTCTACGCCAGTTTTTTTGTCATGATTCGCCCGAGAGGCATCGATGCCGATAATCATACTATCGTGTCGCCAAAACACTCCGCTTGTACGCATCCAAATTTTCAAGCGCAATACCCGTACCTTTCACCACACAAAGAAGTGGTTCTTCGGCGACATAACATGGCACGCCCGTGGCTTGTGAAATCAGTTCATCTAAATTACGAAGTTGTGACGACCCACCCGACATCATAATCCCTTTATCCATCACATCAGCCGACAGTTCTGGTGGTGTATCGTGAAGCACTTTTTTGACCGCTTCAATAAGCCCTTCCAAATCTTGCTGTAAGGCTTCGGTTGTATCATCACTTGTCACGGTCATGGTGCGGGGCAACCCTGTAATCATGTCACGTCCTTTTACTTCAAGCGTTAGGGGTTTGTTCATAAACATGGCCGAACCAATCGCGATTTTGAGTTCTTCAGCAGTGCGTTCCCCCATCGCGAGTCCGTATTTTCTGCGAATGTATTCGGCAATCGACGCATCAAAGCGAGTACCGCCAATGCGCACCGAACCCCACGACACGATACCTCCAAGCGAAATAACGGCAATTTCCGCCGTTCCTCCACCAATATCAATAATCATGTGTCCGCTGGCCGACCCAATCGGAATGTCAGCACCAATGGCAGCCACAATAGGTTCTTTAATAATGTATGCTGCTCGCGCACCGGCCGCGAGCGCGGCGTCGATAACCGCTCGGCGTTCGGTTGAAGTAATACCAGCTGGCACAGCGATCATCACCTCGGGACGAAACAAACGAAAACCACCAATCGCTTTATTAATAAAATAACGAAGCATCGCCTCGGTAGTGCGATAATTGGCAATGACTCCATCTTTCAGTGGTCGCTCCGCGACAATGCTGTCGGGCGTACGCCCAATCATGTCTTTCGCCTCAACCCCTACCGCCAATACCTTGCCGTCAGTTTTACTGACCGCCACCACCGATGGCTCATTAATCACAATACCGCGCTTTGGGATGTGCACCAGCACGTTTGTAGTACCAAGGTCAATGCCGACTTTTTTAATAAACATAAACGCGTTATGGTCGAGGGTCTACCTGCACGGAAAACTGCGTATCTTTCTCTAAATCAGTCTCAACAGTATAAAGCATATCACCCCATTTTTCCCTTGCTTCAGGAGGGGTGGCCCCGAGAATACTAGTACCAAAATTAAGGCTAAGCGTCAAACGATGTGGTATCACCCCAAGTTGTTTTTGTACAAACAGTGTATATTCGCCAGAGCGAATTTGTTCAGCAACTCGCGCCGGAAGAACATAACGGAACACCAGTTCTTTGGTTTCACCTGGCTCAACGGAAAAAAACGCTCCGTACCAACGCTTCCCTAACTCTTCACCCGTAGCAACATCACTACGAAGAATTGCTTTTCCATTTCTTTGCTTCCCTTCTACCGATACAAACTCCGCGCCAGGCGGCACATACACGCGTGCGTACGTTTGATATCGTGTCGTACGCCAATCAAACGTACCAACATGACGGTAGGCCATAGCAACAGTCGCCACATAACGACCATTTCCATACGGTACTATTTCATATGTTAACCGTCGACGAATGGCATGATCTGTTTTGAGCGCACCAAGATTCGCGTCTACCCAAAGTACATAATCGTGCGGTGTATTTGTAACCACCTCACCGCCGACACGGTACGCCGTAATGAGGTCAGCAAAGACAGGTTCATCCGAATATGCCATGACCTGTTTTTCCGCAACCATGCGTTCGGCAAGTGTTTGAAATGCTTCGGGTTCAGAAAAAAAACGTCTCGCCCCAACTCGAAGCAATGTCTCAAAAAATGGTGACAAAACCGACTTTCGTTCTTCAGCTTTTAACCCCTGGTCAATGTAGGCGTACTCCACTTCATATTGTAATGTTTCCGTGACATTTTCGGCAGTAAATGTTTTCCCCTGAACGGTAATGGGGCCGGTCATTCGTAACAACTCCTCAAGCACGGTTGGCGTGACCGCTACCACCGCGTCAATGTCGTCGGCGTACACTCCTCGCGCGCGTCGATACGCCTTCAGAACCTCTTGCGCAGAGGTCGAAAAATCGGGTGACCAGTTGGCGTCACGGAAATACCACGACGAAACACCAAGATACGTTTTTAAAGGCAACGGCGGTTCACTTGCGCCGTCTGGCGTGGCTTTGTCAACTAATTCCGATCCTTCGAGGATGCGTACCTTTGTTTGCCCTTTATCAAGCGTCACCACCGCGTATGAGCCAATAAATCCGCCGCCTGGCCGAAGCTCGGTATTATTTTCAAACAACAACATGTATGTTTTTGGACGATCAAATCCAAGAAACTCGGGGGCGTGCGCGATAAAAAAATCTTTTTTTTCTTGCGTGACTGAGCTTCCCACAAAACGATTCACAACCAATTCAGCAGTACGCTCCGCCACCGCCGAAGGAATACTCACCGCGCCGCCCTGCCACAACCGAATGAGTAAAAAACCGGCGCCAAAAAGCAGACACCCGCTAATAATAAAAATCAGGCAGGCGCCGCGCCAAGGACGATGTGTACGCTCACGAGATAAAAATGACATAGCTACGCATGTGTTTGTCTTTTTTTCTGAGAGACATTAAACCCTAAATATTTTCCTCTCATCAAATGAGTGACCGCGTCGATCGCCGGAATAGCACTCACAAAAATAAGAGAAAAGGGAAGCAAGAGCCACTGCCCCACCATCATAACATACGCGTAATGTGGATGCGATTTTGGACGTTTCGGGAGAAGGGGGAAACTGCAAATTGCTGAAAGCAGAAGCCCAACCGTGGCTAGTGTCATAAGAATTTCTAACATGTTTGGTGCGTTGAAAAATAACGCGCTTTGACGCACAGATTCAGGAGCAATAAAGAGTGGTAACCGCCCCAAAACAGTAATAAGAAGCGCCACACAGCACCACGACCACTTTCCTTCCCATTCTAAAAAAATCCATTTTGCTTTGATGTGCCACGGAATTTCTTTATGTTTTTTAAACTCATGCAACAGATACGGAATGTGTTCAACCCCCCAGGCCCAGCGTCGTTGTTGTTTGTATAAATTAACCATACTCTGCCACCAACGATCGTCGCGTACCGTGTCCATAGATACAGGAATATAGAGTGGTGTCACTTCATACTTTCCCCCATACGCAAGGAGACACTGATAAAAAATACGCGAATCTTCACTCACAATGCGCTTATCATGAAACCCCGCCTTCAAAATCGCTGTCCAACTCATAGCATGCGATGAAAAAGTAACAAGCGCGTCCTGGCGAGCCAACGAAGTCATGAGCCAAAACGTGGTACCAAACGCCATCACGCGCAGCATCGCTGGCGACTCCCACATATTATTATTGTATAACGCCACGGGCTGATATGAACTGTGTGTTGGGTTTGGGTGAGTTGAATAAATGTAGGTAAGATATGAAAGATACGCGGGGTGACATACCGTATCGATATCAAAAATTGTCACAATCACATCATCTGGGTTCCATTTTTTTTGTTCAATATAAGAAACCATCTGCCGTTCACTGTAATGCAGATTCGATCCTTTCCCCGGAATTTCATTGGGGAGGTCAGTGGGATGGAGCGTGCCCACGATATCGGCAAAAGCACCTGAAAAACGTTTAGTGATACGATCAAAAATATCGTGGTAATGATCTGCTTTTCTAGCCTCGCCTGCCACAACAATAGTAACAACACTTGGGTCATACACTGCCCCAGCCAAACTCACCAAGGCCGTTTCGACCACATCCCACGTCTCGTTATATAATGTTAAAAAAATAACATGTTGTTTTGTTTTCCAGTTTGGCGCTTCTGTAACAAGTTTTTGATGCCAGTTGGTTTGTTTGACGATATAAAATCGGCGCCACGCGACCAGCAAATAAAAAGAAAAGTGAAACACCTTCAGCACCCAGTAGATGTCGAACAAAATAATGGCATAGATCATGCCGAGTGGATACACCACGGAAAGAATAAGCGACCCGATAATCGTACCCCAAATCGAAAGGCCGGGTAGCCATTCGTATAAACGGTAACGACTGTACTCGGTAAGCATAGGTTATTAAGAGGTGGAACCAATGTTTGGCTCGCCGTAATATGTGGGATGCACATACACTCCAGGTATCGCTTGATGTACCTTTTTCCAAAGATCTTCTGGCGAATGCTCGTGAGCGGGTACGCCTATAATCGGAATATGCCGCGCATACGCCAGTGTGTTACCGATAGTGTGCATAAGACGAGTACCGGTAAAACTCGACTGTTTTTCTACAAGCACAACACCAGTGATATCACGTATGGCTACGTTTGCTTGTCGTAATGCTTCATCAATCGCCACAAGCCAGCCCGTGTGAGTTTCATTTTTTGAACGCACCTCACGCACAACACCATGCTCATTCTGAACAGATACGCGAAGCACTCGATCTTCTTCCGGAGATAGTACAAGTACCATACTATCGAACATTGAGTGTGTTCAATACCATCACATGCTTCCCCTCAAAGAGCGTATAGATAAACTTATCCATCACATGCCGCCTGTCCCAAAACTCTTTCTCTGAAAGAACCGTATAGCGGATATCAAAACCAAGGTCTTTTTCATAGCGCCCGATCATGTCGGAAAGAACACGTTCTTTAATGGAACCCACAACAAGCATATCTGTTTGCGCCTGAGTTGCTCCCGTAAATCGACCGGCGAGCATAAGCACTTTTACGTCACCAATCTTGGTTTTTAACTCCTCAACAAATACTTGTTCTTCAAGAACTCTTGCTTTCATCATGAGCGACTGCAACTCTGGGAAGAGTGGTGAATGTACATTCAAACGATAATATTTTCTCTTTTGCGCTCCCGGACCCTTTTCATCTTTATCTTCTGCCGGTGCCTCTGCTTCAAGCAAAAGCCCGGCATCTTCAAGAATGCTTATTTCACGACGTACAGCATTCATTTGTGTCTCAAGGAGTCGAGCCAATTCACGCACATAAAACGCCTCAAATTCGTGACGAAACAAAAAGCGCAATAGCTTCACTCGTGTCTTTGAACCAAAGAGATGTTCAAGCATATACCCGTATAGTGTCGATTGTATACCAACGTGAACCCTTTATTTACTCATTATTATAAGGGGGGTATTGCTGGTATATATTGTGCGTAGTATAATTGACCAAGGAGGTACTGTCAAAATACTGCCTTATGTCGAACACTATTGATCTCCATGAATTTTACGTTGCAGGAAATGATTCTGAGCGACTGCACACCCTCCTTCATGTGAGTGAACCATCAACCGCGCGGGAAATAAACCACGGGTATTTTTTTGCTGTCATTGAAATTGGCGGTGGTTCCACCGCCGATATCGAGGCCTGTCAGGAACTTATTGCGACACTTGAAAAACAATACTACACTCTTCCTTTGGGCGGCGAAAAACACCCATTTGAAATTGCTATTGAATACGTTAATCGACGCAACCACCACCTTCTCGATAATCGCCGACGCACCCTCTCAATTACATGTGGCGCGCTGTGTAAAAACACGCTTTACTTTACCACTCACGGAGAAAACGCGATTCATTTACTGTTTAAAAAGGATGATTCGTTTGAAGACATGGAGCTTGGCGAATCCGGACACACAAACGCCCAGCTCTTTCCAGCCATCATGCAGGGTGAAGTGAATACCGACGATATCGTGTATATTACCACACCCAAAACCATGGATTATCTTCCCCCCGACAGAATGCGTAAAATTTTTGAGCAAAAAAATCCACGTCAAGCATCAATGCACATCCAACAAACACTAGAAAACGTCGAGAGCGGACTTGCCTTTGGGGGCATTATTTTGCAAATGACTCGGCAAGTAGAGAAGATGAACGAACGCACCAACCAAGAAACCTTTGAGCACGATGAGTTTGAGACAACCACACCGTCGTCACGCAGACAGCGAACCGACACTATGCGCCGCGACGTGATGTCTGGCGCAAGTATCGCGGCCTCACGCGCTCTTATCGGCACGCTCAAAGGAATAAAGTCACTTCTTTTTGGTCTTGGAAAAGCGATGATCGGTCTTGTTCTTATTGTCACGAACTGGGGAGGGCAGCGAGAAGAAGTGCTCACGTCACTCGCCCGCTCATGGCAAAACACCAAAGACCGTATTGAAACACTCCCGCTATTTACAAAAATTCTCGTCGTCGGGGCAGTCCTTCTCGGACTTGTGTTTGTGGGAACAGTAGTTGTGAGCCGTATCCACGCCCGAGAAGCAGCTCTTGTGACAACCTACAACCAAACCATCCAAGCAATTGAAGACAAAAAAACCGCTGCCGAAGCAAGTCTTGTGTACAACGATAAAACAAAGGCTGTCACCTTGCTTGAAGAAGCCAAAACCATGGCTCTTGGGCTGCCAGATGATGTTGGAGAAAAACGCGCGAAACGAACATCACTCCTCGAATCAATCCAAACCGCGCGAGAAAATTTGCGCGGTGTTACCAAAGTGAAACCCACCCTTGTCGCGACACTTGGATCTGACACCGGGCCAACCAAAGCCACCTCGCTCGCGAAAATTGGAAACATGCTCATTGCGTACGGCCCTGACGATAAAGAATTACACCTCATTGACCTTAGTACAAAAACAGTTACAAATAAATCTCTTGGTAGTGTCGAGGGGTTAAAAAAGCATTACACACCAAAAGAAGAGACATCGGTCGTATTTATTGGACGCGACGGAAAATTCGCAAGCTATGATAAAGACAGCGGCGTTACCTCATTTATTGATGTCGCAAGTGGCGCGCCTGAAAAAGACCCGACCGATGTGGTGGTGTATAACCAGCGGTTGTACGTGCTCGACGCGGACACAAACCAAATTTATCGTCACAACAAAACACAAACCGGGTACGATAAAGGAGCTCCTTGGATTAAATCAACGCGCGATATAGCACTCGCTACCAGTATGACAATTGATGGTGATATATTTGTCATGGGGACGAATGGCATTATTCACAAATTTGTGGCTGGGAATGAACAGGCGTTTGCGCCAAAAGACGTTGACCCTCCTCTTTCTGGCGAAGGAATCATGTGGACCTATACCGACGTACCAAATCTGTATATTCTTGACACAAAAACACCTCGCGTTGTCGTGCTTGATAAGAATGGCGCAATGAAGGCACAGTACGAATCAGATGCGTGGACACAACCAACAAGCATGATCGTCGATGAAATAAAAAAGACGATGTATATCCTTGAAGGGAATGCTGTTTCAATGTTCACGTTTTAACCTGACGCAAAAAAAACCGACCACTTGGTCGGTTTTTTGTTTGTGGAAAAACTCTTATTTCAACGTTACTTTACCACCTGCTTCTTCGATCTTCTTCTTCATTGCTTCAGCATCTTCTTTCTTCACACCTTCTTTCACGGTTTTTGGAGCACCATCAACGAGGGCTTTTGCTTCCGCAAGACCAAGACCGGTCAATTCTTTCACCACTTTAATCACGCCGATTTTGTTTGCGCCAGCGTCTGTAAGTTCAACAGTAAAATCTGTTTTCTCTTCTGCTGCCGCGCCACCTGCCGCGCCACCTGCTGCTGGTGCCATCATCATGGCAGGAGCTGCTGCTGACACACCGAACTTGTCTTCAAGAACTTTTACGAGTTCTGAAAGATCAAGAACTGACATTTTTTCAACCTGCTCTACAAGAGCTTTGAACTTTTCTGGTACTTCTACCATTTTCTTTTCGTCTGACATAAATAAATAGTTAACGATAAACAAATAGAATTGTTGTTGCTGTTACGCCGCTTGTTTGTCTTTGACCGCATTGAGCACATTCACGAGACCGCGAAGGTTGCCTGCGAGTACATTGACAAAGCCAGAAACTGGCGCGTTCAGCGTACCAACCAATTGACCAAGTAATTGTTGCTTGCTTGGTAATTTAGCCAGTGATTTCACGCTTGCATCGGTAATGAACTTCCCTTCGAGAACGCCACCAAAAATGGTAACAACCTCGTGGGTTTTCGCAAAGTCTGCTACCACGCGTGCGGCACTTACTTCGTCGCCTTTGGCAAAGACAGCTGCCACACCACCTGAAAAAGCGGTTGCGTCAGTATCAATACCCGCGTCTTTAAGGACGCGAGCGAGAAGAGTTTTCTTGCTTGCAACGTAGACGATATTTTCGTTACGGCACAATGTGCGAAGTTCTTCTGACTCTTTAACTTTAAGACCTTGAAAGTTCGCGAAGACCACGCCTTTGGCGTTTTTGAGTTCCTCAGCAAGCACATTCAATGCCTCTTGTTTTTGTTGTCTGGTTTTAGCCATAAAAAACAAAAATCTGTGATTTCGCCACAGAAAAAGTGCTCTTCGACCTTGGAAGGAGCCGCGAAACGCGGCCTAGAGTCACCTCGGTAGCGTATTTAATCCCCTTTTTGGGAGGAAGCTACTGTCTGCGGTTTTGGTGCTAGTATAGACGAAGACTATTTTTTTGTCAAGTATCGCCTCATCTTTAGTAGAATACCTCTACAAGAGATAATGCGAGCCGAACAACGATAAAGATCGTGTTCGGCCTTCCTCGGTAACGGCCCGCACGCTCGGGTTAGCGTGGTGGACCAGGTGGCCAAGGGTACCTATGATTACCACCGTACATGGCAGCGCGGAAGTCGCTCAATCGGTCAAGTTCACTTGGCAAGACGTATGCGGCGGGATCATTCAGACCGGAATTCGACAGCGGATGCGAACGGGAAGAAACTGGGGTCAAGACTACATCGAACCAAAGGTGGACACTACCAAACATCATCTCGAGAGTGACGCAGGACGGGAAGTCAGCAGGGTACCTATCATTGCTCGTAGACCGACGCGAGTCACCGAACTCCCCAACCGAGCTCGGATCGACAAATGTCATTGAAACATTGGGCGCGCGGAAGTAGTCACCCCCTTCCAAACCCGAGTCGGCATGCCCGTCTGGGTCAAGATGCATGTGTTCAGCGTGCGAAGGAAAGTCAGTAGACCCCTGCGCAGCACCAGGAGTCGCAAGAGCGATCTC
>CAZYEQ010000023.1:4970-13678 GCA_964646505.1 uncultured Gammaproteobacteria bacterium | reverse complement strand
TGTGGGTCGGGAGGGGATCGAACCCTCGACCTTGGGCTTAAGAGGCCCCTGCTCTACCGACTGAGCTACCAACCCTTAGAAAACGTGAGCACTATATCGTGTTTGAGCACGTTTGTCAATCCGATTTACCCAATCGGGTCATCGGTTTTTCTTGGCAAGATTTCAACTTTCGAGCGTTTCCACTTCTTGATACCGAGCGCCGCCTCTGCGGCTGCAACCTGCGCCTCTTGTTTGCTTGTACCTTCACCTTCAGCTACTTTTTCTTTTTCTAAATAGACACCAACGATAAACTGCTTATTATGGTCAGGTCCTTCTTCCTTAAGGACGCGATAGGTTGGTGTGATGCCGAGCATTTCTTGGGCCGCTTCCTGAAATCGAGATTTAGGATCAACCCATAGCCCTTGCTCAAGGACATCGGGAAGTTTGGTGATAACCCAACGAATAATGCATTGATTAGCAATATCCCAGCCTTGATCTAAATATACGGCACCGATAAGAGCTTCAATGGCGTTTGCTAAAATGTATTCACGAGCTTTTGTGCCACTGTCTTTTGCCTCGCCGTGACTTAAAAAAAGGAATTCCTCTAAACCAATTTCGCTGGCTACAAGCGCGCACATTTTAGCGTTCACAAGTGAGGCGCGCCAGTTGGTCATGTCGCCCTCGGTATTCAGGTAGTTATCAAAAAGATATTGCGTCACCGAAAGTTCAAGTACCGCGTCGCCCAAAAATTCTAAACGCTCATTGTGGGCGAGTGGAAAATCACGATGTTCATTCAAATATGAACGATGCACGAGTGCCTGAACGAGGAGGTTTTTATTATGAAAATGGATTCCGAGAATGTCTTCAAGTTTGGAGAAATTTTTTTCTCCGTAATCGGCCACAATGGGTGCGATCGGCATATGTATAAATTGGTTATGGCTGTTCGCTCGGCAAAGCACTCTCTTCTTCTTGTTTTTCCGTCTGTGGTATGGCTTCGTACATCGCACCTAAAATGCCATTCACAAATCGTCCGCTCGACTGCCCGCCAAAGGTTTTTGCCATTTCAATGGCCTCATTGATGGCCACTTTGCCCGGGATGCCTTTGTTAAACAAAAGCTCATATACGCCAAGGCGTAAAATGTTTCGATCAATAAGCGTCATTTGATCCATGGGCCATTTCGGGGCGTACCGTACAATCGCTGCATCGATATCATCAATATGAGACACGACACCCGTAATGGTGTCGTGTATAAAGTGGCCGTTCTCTTCGGAAAGACCTTTACCAAACTCTTCGGTTTGTTGGGCGATAATCGCTGGCATGGCCGCTGTTGGTTTGCCTTTAAAGTCCCACTGATAGAGGACTTGCATAACAATAGAGCGTGCGAGGTGCCGATTCGACATACCCGTTGCAAACGAACAAGAATTAAGCTTTTTTAGCCTTACGCATCAGGCGAGCGGCGCGTTTTTCCACATTAATCACTTGGCGACCACGGTACATACCAGTGGTTGGGTTAACGCGATGAGGAAGTTGAATATTTCCTTCGCTGTCAGCGGTGATAGCGGTTTTGGTAAGCGCAAAGTGCGCTGCGCGTTCACGTTTTGAACGATTCGTGCGTTTTTTTGATGGGAGACCCATATAAATGTGCAAGAGTTACAAAAATATGAAAACCCAGATCGGGAGTTTCAGATATGCCTAGTATATACGAAGGGAATAAAAAAATCAAGAGGGAGTTGCCTGTGGCTTCATTTGTGGGTATGATATGCCTATGCATCATGAGAAACATGTTCAGAATGGGCCAATTTCTCCCTTAAGCTCTATCTCGCAGGAAGGGTCTTTTTTGCAGTCAAAAACGTGGGCAGATTTCCAGCAAGCCGCGGGCCATTCTTCTCTTGAGGTATCATCGACTCGTGGGTCGGTATATGCGTATCGGTATGTTCTATCGTTTGGCATGTCGTATCTATATGTTCCTCATGGAGAGGTGTCCGAGTCTGTGCTTGAGGGTCTCATAAAAGAAGGAAAAAGGGTCGGCGATATGTTTTTGCGTATTGAACCACTTTCTGAACCTGTACCAACCTCAGGGGGTTCACTTGTGCCTGTCGCTTCTCGTCAACCACAGTATTCTTTAATAGTGCCTATAACAAAAGAAGAAGACATGCTCCGACAGATGCACTCAAAAACAAGATATAACATTGGACTTTCAGAGCGCAAAGAGGTTGTGGTAAAAAAAGAAAAAAATATCGACGTATTTTGGTCGCTTTTGTCTGAAACTACAAAGCGCGATGGGTTTCGCTCGCACGATAAAATATATTACAAGAATATGCTCGACATGCCATCGGTTGAACAGTATGTCGCGTATACATCGCATACACCTATCGCGAGTATCATCACCATTCGTTTTGGTTCGGTGGTAACCTATTTGCATGGCGCGTCACTGCATGAGTACCGAAACCTTATGGCACCATATGCCCTACAGTGGACAGCGCTCAAAGAGGCATACGCAAGTGGTGCTCTGTGGTACGATATGTGGGGTGTGGCGCCCCCTGCCCCGTTGCATAGCGCCCATGCCGAAACCTTTCACGCGTACACGTGGGATACACGACATTCATTTCACGGCATTACCCGTTTTAAAGCAGGATTTGGTGGGGTGGCGGTTGAACATCCATCCACCGCCGAACTTCCTCTGCGCCCTTGGTTGTATCGGTTGTATCGACTCCGTAAGCGATTTTTTCATTGACATATGAGCGGTTGGAACCAAAAATTATTTATACGAATCAATCACTATATCGGACGTACGCCCGCACTCGATACGTGTATGTGTTTTTGGGCAGTGTGGGGGATTTATATTTTAATTGCTTGTCTTTTCGGTGCAGGATACTGGCTCTTTCCAAAAGGCGGGCTAGGACTTTTGGTGTTTTTGTTGTCAGCCCTCGCATCGTTTGGTATTGGTTTTGTTGTGGATGTTCTTGTTGGAGTGTTGCGACCAAGAAAACGTCCCAAGGAGGCGCTTCCGGGAACGGTCGAACTTATTCATCTGAAGCCTTTTGAATACTGGAAATCGTTTCCGTCCGACCATACCATGGCCGCGTTTTCATTTGTCTTTATCGCGATCATGTTTGGCTTGCCTTTGGTTGGCGCAGTCTTTTTTCTTCTTATGGCTTGCCTTATTGCCGCAGCGCGAGTGTATGTGGGTGTTCATTTTCCACGCGACGTTGTTGGTGGTATTGTGGTAGCCGGCGCGACAACAGTGTGTATACGGTTCCTGTTGCCATTCTTTTTGAAAGGCGTATTGTAAAGACCTATGAACATTCTCATTTTTGCTGGAGGCATGGGTACACGACTGTGGCCACTCAGCCGACGAAATTCCCCCAAACAATTTGAAAAACTCAAAGATAATCAGTCAACACTGCAAATGGCTGTGGAACGTGTACGTTCATTTGGATTAGAGAATATTTACGTTGCCACGGCCAAACAATATGTGCCGCTCGTTGAAGCTGCCCTTCCTGATTTTTCACGCGATGCTATTTTTTCTGAACCCGCTCGACGCGATTTGGCGGCTGCCGTTCTTTTGGCACTATTACGTTTGAAAAGAAAAGGAATAGCCGGCACTACTGCTATTTTGTGGGCCGATCATTTTATGGATTACCCTGATCGATTTGTAGCCGCGCTTCAGCGAAGTGAAGAATTGCTGAAAAAAAACGATCAACGTTTTGTATTTTTAGGGGAAAAGCCCCGTTTCCCAAATCATGAGTTAGGGTGGATTGAGGTTGGTGAACAAACGTCAGACGGAGTGCGTGCCTTTCGTTCGTGGAAATATCGTCCGGAAAAAGAGGTGTGTGAAAAAATGCACGCCAGCGGACAGTGGTTTTGGAACCCCGGGTACTTTGTGGGGACGATTGATTTTATGCTCGGTCTCTACGAACGATTACAGCCCGAGCTTTTGTCGGCTTTGCGCGAAGTTGTGACGGATGAAAAACGCCTTGACGATGTGTATGCCACACTTCCACAACTTCATTTCGATAAGGCCATTGTCGAGCACATTGCCCCCGAAGAAGGGGTCGTATTGCCAGTTGATTTAGGGTGGAGTGACCCTGGAACACTTTACGCCCTCAAAGAAGCACTTGTGGGGGATGGAAAAGAGAACTACACCAAGGGGCTCACGGTTCTGCAAGATTCCTCTGATTGTTTTGTGTATAATGAAGATGCTCACAAGTTGGTGACGACCATTGGACTTGAGGGTATGATTGTGGTGAATACGAAAGACGGTCTTTTGGTGTGCCCGAAAGATAAGGTGTCTGAGCTTAAAACCGTATTGCCAACATTTGAGTCGCTTGGGTTAGAAAAATATCTATAATGTGATTTTTGTGCATATTTTCAAAAAGAAATTTGCTGTGGCTATGGGTGTGGTGGCAGCTGCTGCCGTGTTCATGTATGTGCTGGTATTCCGTTATAGTCCTGAAAAGAGTCTTGTTACGATTACGGTTTTGCCCGCAGAAACTGTTCGTGATGTGGCAGCGCATCTAAAAAGTGATCGCGCGATCGTGTCAGCTATGTTATTTCGGGTGTATGCACGCGCGCGTCATTTGGACCGTACGATGCAGGCAGGAACATTTACGATTGACGCGCCTGCGACCATCGCGCGCATTGCCGAAGCACTCACCGAACCGCAGTCGCGCGCTGAACGACAAATAACCATTATTCCGGGCTGGGACTTACGCGACATCGCCGCGTATTTTGAGAAAGAAGGTGTGGCCTCAAAAGAAGAAGTGTATAATGTGCTTGGGTTGCCAGCCGTGAAAAAAAACGGACAGGTGCGCTTTGACGCGCCGATATCGCTTTTGTCGGCAAAGCCGAGTGATGTTAGTTTAGAAGGATACATGGCACCAGACACCTATCGCATATTTGTGGGCGAACCATTATCCGACACTATTGAGCGACTCGTTGCGCACAGGGAAGAAGAAATAACTCCAGCGCTCATTTCACAAATACAAAAAAACGGTCATACGTTTCATGAGATTTTGACTATGGCAAGTATTTTAGAGCGCGAGGTGCCACACGAAAGTGATATGGCGAAAGTGGCAGATTTGTTTTGGCGCCGAGTGGACGCAGGGTGGGGGCTGCAGGCCGATTCAACCGTACATTACGCTACAGGAAAAGAGGGTGATGTGTTTACCACTGCTAAAGATAGAGATAGTGATAACCTGTGGAATACATATAAATGGAAAGGGTTGCCACCTGGGCCAATTTCCACACCAAGTATCGGGGCGATTCGCGCGGCAGCAAACCCTGAAAAAAACGAAGCGTGGTTTTTTTTAACAACGCTTGATACGGGTGAGGTAAAATACGCCAAAACTCTTGAAGAGCATAATGCGAATGTACGTAAATATTTACGATAATATTGTATGAAATTTCGTGAACGTGTTGCTGCTGGGTTACTATCACTCGGATTATCAGGTGATACTGGTTCTCTTGATAGACCAACACAGCACACACCTGAAACACCAAGGCAGGTTGATTCGTCTGAGCGTGCGCGCACGGATGTGTCTCGTGTCAAAGAGGTCGAAGTGAGTGGCGTTCAGAAACAACAATCAGAAAGAAAAGAGGGTGGTAGTGTAGTGGAAGAAGAAAATGGAGAAAAACGATTTATAGGAAAACTCAGTCATTTTTTTGGTGAAGGAGTGGAGGTGGTTGATATAACTCAACAACTTCGTGGTAGGTATACCTCAAAAGAGTATGTTTATGGTGAGTATGAGCCCGAACTCATGGGCGGTAAGTATGTGGTTTTTAGGGATAGTGTAGAGGGTGGTGGTCCAATGTATATTGCGTTCGGGCATGATCGTGGTGAAGGTACAGATCGTCCACTTCTTGCTATAGATACTCCAATTTCTTTTTTTACTGACATAAACGGGGTTCAGGTTCTTGCCTCACCTGAGGATGTTAAATATATTGAAGAGGTTGCGGTGTCCGGTGTTCTTGAAGAAGAGCAGGCGGCTCGGTATATTGAGGATTACCTTACCTTGCACAGGGTTTTGGTTAGGGCATCAGATATTATGACTCGTGTTATTGCTACTCAATATATGATCAGTAAAACTGAAGATAAGACGTTACTTCTCGACCTCATAGGGGCATCACGCGCAGAAATTGAAGGATTAAAAAAACATACATGGAAATATATTCCAAAAGAAAGCGTGAATATTGTTTTAGAAAAAACTCTTGCAGATTTAGAAAAAAGTCGGCAGTCAGTGTCCGAATGGTAATATCATTATATGTCCCAAGCTCTCTCATACCATAAAAAACTCAAAGGAAAAATCGAAGTGGTAGCCCGCGCGAAATTAAAAAATCGCAGTGATTTGCGTCTTGCCTATACGCCAGGGGTGGCTGAGCCATGCCTAGCCATTCAAAAAGACGTGTCGAAATTATACGACTACACTCGAAAAGGAAATTTGGTGGCCGTTATTACCGATGGTAGTGCGGTTCTTGGATTAGGAAACATTGGGCCCGAAGCTGGGTTACCAGTGATGGAAGGGAAGTGCGCGCTTTTCAAACGGTTTGCCGATGTTGACGCCTTTCCCGTTGCTATTAAAACCCAAGACGTGGATGAATTCGTGCGCACGGTTGAACTCATCGCGCCCATGTTTGGTGGAATCAATTTAGAAGATATTGCCGCGCCCCGTTGTTTTGAGATTGAAGAAAAATTAAAGCAAAAACTCGATATTCCTGTATTCCACGACGACCAGCATGGCACAGCCATTGTGACATTGGCCGGACTGATAAACGCGCTCAAGGTAGTAAAGAAAAACATAAGCGATATTACGGTTGTGGTGAATGGTCTTGGCGCGGCAGGTGTGTCTATTACAAAACTGCTTATGCAAGCAGGCGTGAAGAGTATGCGTTTGCTCGACTCAAAGGGCATTATTTATGAAGGCCGTGAAGCACTCGAAGGTGAAAAAATTGCACTCGCGAAAAAAACAAATCAGGAAAAAAGAAAAGGCGGCCTTGCTGAAGCCCTGCAAGATGCTGACGTGTTTATTGGGGTGAGCAAGCCGAATTTGGTTACGCCTGACATGGTGCGTTCAATGAATAAGGGCGCTATTCTTTTTGCGATGGCGAATCCTGTTCCTGAAGTTATGCCCGATGTAGCCAAAAAAGCGGGTGCCGCAGTCGTGGCTACTGGTCGCAGTGATTTCCCAAACCAAATTAATAACGTACTTGCCTTCCCAGGTATTTTTCGCGGAGCACTTGATGCACGGGTACGGTTCATTACGGAAGACATGAAATTGGCTGCCGCCTACGCACTTGCGAAAGC
Organism: uncultured Gammaproteobacteria bacterium; assembly: GCA_964646505.1. Taxonomy (GTDB): domain Bacteria; phylum Patescibacteriota; class Patescibacteriia; order Magasanikbacterales; family UBA922; genus CAZQXB01. The sequence goes on along the minus strand of CAZYEQ010000023.1, from coordinate 6,395 downwards.
GGTCAAAAAACCAACAGCCAATTACATCATTCCTGATCCATTTGATAAACGCGTCGCCGGGCTTGTGGCCAAAGCAGTCAAACAAGCTGGTAAGAAAAAATAACTATGATGCGCACTGACGATTTCAATTTTGATTTACCCGAGGGAAGTATTGCTCAAAATCCAATTGAACCGCGTGACCACTCAAAGCTCATGGTCGTCAATCGCGCCACCAAAACCATTGAACATAAACAGTTTTTTGATATTGTTTCTTATCTCAACCCAGGCGACCTTCTGGTATGGAATAATTCCAAAGTGTTTAAGGCGCGGCTTTTTGGAAAACTATTTAGCCCAGAGGGTGAGGCACTCCGTGAACACGCCAAACCGGTTGAGATTTTTTTGGTGCGCCCAACCGAAAACACTGGCGTGTGGCAGGCGCTTGCGAAACCAGGAAAACATGTGGCGCACGGTATGAAGGTGGTGTTTGCGCCTGATTTTTCCTGTGTGGTCGTAACCAAAAAAACCGACGGAACCATTTTGGTGCAATTTTCCGATGACGAACAAACCGTACGTGCAAAAGCAAATATCCATGGTTCTATTCCGCTTCCGCCATATATTAAAGAAGGGGTAAATGAACTTGTGGCCTATCAAACCGTGTATGCCGAGAAAGAGGGAAGTGTGGCCGCGCCAACCGCCGGATTTCACTTTACACCAGAACTTATTGAGAAGATAAAATCAAAAGGAGTGCAGTTTGCTGAAGTTACTCTGCATGTGGGTTTGGGTACGTTTCTGCCAGTCAAATCAGAACGTGTACATGACCACACTATGCATAGTGAGTGGGTTGAAGTTAGTCCTGAAACGGTTGAGGCGATTCGAGGAGCGAAAGAACGTGGTGGGCGAGTAATTGCGGTCGGCACTACAAGTGTACGCACGCTTGAAGGTGTAGTAAGTTTGCATGGTGGGCTGCGGCCATATACGGGTGATATTAATATATTTATTACTCCAGGATTTCAGTTTCAGGTTATTGACGCACTCATTACCAATTTTCATTTACCCAAATCAACGCTCCTTATGCTCGTATCGGCATTTGCCCGCGACCGTGAGTTTATATTGAGTGCTTACAAAGAAGCGGTTGAAAAGGGGTATCGTTTTTTTAGTTTTGGCGATGCCATGGTTATCGTGTAGTATCCACATCGCTCTCATTGTTTTGTGAAGTGCGTGGTGGTACCATGAGGGTATACTTATTTTTTATATGTCGGAAAGAAGACCACCAAGGAGGTCGCCGAGTGAAACACGTCCCGTAGAACCAGACACTAATGAAACGCGTACTATTGGCCGTGATCCAGAAGAGCCACCGTTTCAGCCGTGGAATGCAAATGAACTTGCCGAAAGGTTAGCCGCGCTTGGTGAGGAGCCACCCGCACGGGATGCGCGTCAGAGGGATGG
>CAZYEQ010000023.1:252-4960 GCA_964646505.1 uncultured Gammaproteobacteria bacterium | reverse complement strand
AGCACAACAGACGATTTACCAACTCAAATAATACCAAACGGGTCAGACTTCGATAGCCCAACATTACCAGGTGGTGCGCCTCAAGCCAGTGGTAATGCATGGAGCAGAGCAAGAAGAGCATCAGCAGTCGGATCTGCAGAGAGGGGTACAGCCATGTCTCGTGTTCCGGACGGTATTCGTGGTCCTGACACCGCTACTACGCAGCCGGATTTTCCTGTTACGGATGCGGCTGCCACTGCGACAGAGTTGGAATTGGTTCTGCCAGTGTCGGATGATCGCCTAAGATCAGAGGGAACTCAAATGGTACAAAGGCCAGATTTTTCTGATAAAAAAGCGAGGAAAAAATGGCAAAAAGAATATCAATTGCCACCGGTGGAAGGTGATACGTACGGTGTACATAGGAAGGATTTTGTCCAAGCGTATGGAGAGCAAACTCCCGGTGATATAATGAGTTCAGGAGAACCACGAAAAATAGATGGGATGATAAACAGTTTTCCTGTTCAATTTTTGCTAGAGTATGATCACCAGCTCGCATACAATCGTGAACACCCATCTTCACTTCTCTCTGATCCGATGTACATAGATGCAGAAGATGGTTTCGGTTCTTACGTACGTTATCTTTCTCTCTTTGAGGTGTGTAGAGATCAAATTAGGGATATTCTTTCGCGACATTATGGGTACGCTGCATCTATAACAGATTCCACGGGAAAGAAACACGTGCTTCCAATAATCCTTATGCGTCGTTTTGCAGAGGAGCGGAATATTCAGGTATATGAGCGACTACCGTTATCGACACCAGAAATTCCTTCCCACCCAACGAGTGAATCATCCTCAGTTGAAGGTGCGCAGCTAGCTACGCCTACCCAAGGTGTGTTGTCTAGGTTGATTGGATGGATAAAGTCAAAGAAATGATTTCATACTATGTTATTTTTTCATAAAACATTTTCAAAAACCAAATCAAGTATGACGCTTCTTGTTGTACTCAGCATCATTATTGTCTTTGGTTTTCTGACCGCCTTAGCAGAAATGTATCGCGAACACCGGCCACGGTATGCCATGATTCATACCAGCCCAAAACATAGCATGCTTGCCGGAAAAACTATAAGTGACGCGTTACCAGCGGGCGAGTTTGCGTTTACCGGCTATCACGCAGGTACCAATAAAATTCGTGAAGATATAAAAAAAGAAGGTTGGACAGTCACGTTTGGCGCTGACAAAAAATTGGTTGGAAAAATATGTAACCGGTTTTCCGGATCATTCACTTTTCTCAAAAATGTTCTTGTGGCACCACAAGTGATATCGACCAAAATGGCGTGCCTAGAAGGAAATAGTATGGAAATGGAACAAGTCTTTTTTTCCGGTTTGAGCCATGGGTTTGTAGTGTATAAAAATAATGACAAAGGCTTTTTTCTTGAAGACAAAGAAACCAAAGCGTGGTTTGAAATTGAATTAGTGAAATAAATATATTGTATATGGAAGGTGGAAAAAAAGGTGGTTACGGCAGAGAGTACGAACCAGATACAAGGGAGGGTGTCAGCGAAGATGTGGGGCCCGACTACGCTAGCGTGGGCGGCGGCGAAGTGTATGGTGGTGTCTCAATGTTTCCGGACCATAGTGAAGTCGCTGCGGGGGAGTTGCCGTCAGTGACAAATGATAGGTTGCACGAACAGGTTGAGCCAGTAGGATTAGACAATACGCCCGAAGGTTTTAGTGGTGTTGAAGATGCCCCATTACACCGTGAGCCGGACCGTCCAACAATTCCTCCTCCTCCTTTAGAAAAAGGTGGACAGGACAAGCGAGCACCTGAGGTACTTACTCCACATGCGTATACAGTTTTATTAGAAAAATATTTGAAGGATTTTAAACCCGGGGTCATTCCTCCTTCTTGGGATTTTGATAAACATGGATATGTAAAAGGCCCTAGCGGTACAACATATCCACAAGCGTTTTTTCGTCAATATGAAAAAGAAGCGCAGTCAATCCTTGATGGCGACAGTAGTTCACCGCACGGTAGTCTCGAAAGAGAAAAATTTTTTGAGAGGATCGCACGAATGTTTGCTCTTCCTACTCGTTCATTAAAAAAAAGAGATTCAGATAGTGAATAACGTCCGTTCGAACATTTACCCACACCACTCTTTTTTGAGTTGAAGAAACGTGCCATTTTTTATAGCCTCTCTCATCGTGGTCATAAGATGTACAAAAAAGTGTACATTATGAATGGTGGCCAAGCGATATGCCAGTAATTCTTCAGAGCGAAATAAGTGATGCAGGTAGGCGCGGCTATATGTTGTACAGGTGCTACAGGTGCAGGTTTCGTCTATGGGTTTAACATCTTCTTTAAATTCAGCATTAGGAATATTTAAGCGATATTTATTTTTTTCATTTCCGCCACTTTTTGGGGCAATAAATAGCGCGCCGTTTCGAGCCATGCGAGTGGGTGAGACACAGTCAAACATATCAACGCCCCGCTCAACAACGTCAAATAAATCTTTGGGAGAAAAGCCAAGCCCCATGGTGTAACGCGGTTTGTCTGCCGGTAAAAGGGGATGAAGGTAGTCTAAAATGGTACGCGTGGCTTCCATGTTGTATCCAATCGACTCGCCACCAATAGCAATGCCATCAAAGGGAAGTGAGGTGATTGCTTTCGCCGATGCCTCGCGGAGTTCGCGGTGATTTCCCCCTTGAATAATACCGAACAAAAATTGCCGATAGCCGTGATGCGATGTATTTTTTTGGTGCGCGTCAATACAGCGCTTTGCCCAACGATGCGTGCGTTCCATGGCGCTCGTGGCGTATACCATGTCCGCGTTGTCAGGTGTGCACTCGTCAAACGCCATAATAATGTCGGCGCCAAGTTTGTGCTGAATATCAATCGCGGTTTCAGGGGTAAAACGATGTTTTGAACCGTCGAGGTGCGAAGTGAACGTCACCCCTTCTTCGTCAATAGATGTAAGTTTTGTTTCTTTTGCTTCTTTAACTTCTTCTGAAGAAACCGCGCGTTTTTCTTTTTGCGTACCTAAAGAAAATACTTGAAATCCACCACTGTCGGTGAGTATGGGTTTGTCCCAGCGCATAAACTGGTGTAAACCGCCAAATTTCGCAATCACATCTTCGCCAGGCCGCAAATGGAGGTGATAGGTGTTCGCTAAAATTATGCTCGCGCCACTGTGGTGAATATCGGCTGAATCAAGGCTTTTTACGGTAGCCTGAGTACCAACCGGCATAAAAATAGGGGTTGGAATGTCGCCGTGGTCGGTATGAATCACCCCAGCGCGGGCGCGGGTGTTTGGGTCGGTGTGCGTAACTTCAAAAAATGACATAGTGCCCTCTATCGTACGTACTTTTGCGCGTCTTGGCAAGGTGGTTTACAATAGGGGTATGAAAAAGTCACCCATATTCCTCAATATCGTTCTGCTTCTTATTGCAGCTTTTTTTGCATTTGGGAGTGTGTGGAACTTCAAAAAATGGACAACCCTGAGTAAAGAAGCCTTCAACACTCGTGTTGAAGCGGTCACATCAACACGAAAACAACCTCTGGTGATCGCGCCACAGCCAGCGCGAGTACCCGCGACGTCTGAAAGTACAACTACGTCTTTGCGTGAGTCGGTAGCACCGTCACCTGTACCTATTCCAGACACCTTTCAACTTTCCGTACCATTTACATCGCAGGCACCAGAAAAAAATTGGAACCAGCCGTGGCAAGACGCGTGTGAGGAGGCAGTTCTTCTTATGCTTGATGCGTATTACAAAGGGTATAGTTTGTCGCCACTGTTTGCGCGTGATGAGCTGTTAAAAATACTTGCGTACGAAGATACATTGGGATATGGCGGGAGTATTGAAATAGAAAAAATAAAACAAGTGGGTATGGACACGCTTCACCTTGAGAAACACGGTAAGCCGACGATTGTGCAACATCCCACAGCCGAGGATATCAAAAGATACATTGCGGCAGGAAAACCAGTGCTTGTGGTGGCCGATGGAAAAATACTACCTAATCCACATTTTACAAACGGTGGGCCAGAGTACCATGCGCTTATTGTAACCGGTTACACAGCTGATACGTTTATAACGAATGATCCTGGTACGCAGTTTGGTGAGCATTTTGTGTACCAAATAGATGAGCTTATGAATGCCATTCGTGATTGGAATGGTGGAAATGTCAAAGAGGGAAGAAGAGTGATCATGGTGATTGAGTAGGGTGGGGAAGGTTGCCGGAGGCATGCCCTTTTTTGTTATCCACAGGATGGTGTTGACGATGCAGCGTATTCAGGGTACTGTAATCATGTACTGATACATAAGTACATATGCCGAAGTCAAAAACACTCGAACGATTGGCCGACGTGTTCGCGCCAGTCATGAAGAAAGAAGATACCTTGCGCGTATTCGCCGACCTTCTCACCGGCCCAGAACGCGAAGATCTTTTGCTTCGGTTGCGTATCGTGGAAGCGCTCCTTGGTGGTGCGACACAACGCGAGGTGGCGAAAAAGCTTGGCGTGAGTATTGCCAAGGTGACGAGGGGTGCCGAGGCGTTGCGGCAAAGTAAAGGCGGATTTTCATTGTTTTTTAATTCACCAAAAACATAACAGTTTTTGCGGAGGTGTCACGAGTCAATCTTACGAGAACAAGTTGGAGGCACAGCGAGTTGAAGAGGCTACCCTTTTGGTCAGGGTGGTATTCGCCCGCGATGCTGGCGCACTTCATACGTTAC
>CAZYEQ010000023.1:0-242 GCA_964646505.1 uncultured Gammaproteobacteria bacterium | reverse complement strand
TCCTCTGGGAAGAGGATTACAACGTTCACGTTCAAGATGGCGTGAAAAGGGGTCAAAATGCAGGAAAAAGTGACGACACTCAGCGACGACGAGCTCGAGGCACTGCAGGAGCGTGCGGATAGAGGAGATGAGGAGGCGAAGAGTGCGCTCGAGACGTACTACGTCAAAGAGTACACGCGGAAACGCGAGGAGCGCATGCGTGCTCTTCGTGCCGCCGGCGCGGACCCTGAGACGCCCGGGGC
>CAZYEQ010000022.1:2129-13744 GCA_964646505.1 uncultured Gammaproteobacteria bacterium | reverse complement strand
TATTTTTCTTTCAGAGACTATACCATTATTGCTCTATGAAGCACAATTTATAGGTAGGTGACAAAATCCGGTGTGGGCTTCCCCTGATAATCACTCAGCCGAAGCGAACCGTACCCCCGTTCTAGACTATGCCCAACATACCGAATATCTGCGACCACCTCTTTCTGTGCTGTTCGCAGTAAAATCGCCTGACCCATATGGGTATTCCATTCGTGCAGTGTGAGAGGAACGAAACCGATCACATGGTATGAGTTACGAGTACGAAGCACCATACCGCTTCGCAAGGCCGGAAATAAATGTGTAGAACTTCGTAGAGTATTAATAAGCCCCCTTTCATGCTCTTCTGAAATAGCGAGTGAACAGTCGAGAAGAAAAAGATATTTTGGTGTTGCTTTGACACTCACAAGGGATGTAATAGCCATACCCCTACTCTCACCCATACCTGCAAATAGCACATCCATTCGTTCATCAACTTCAGCACGAGGGGTAAACAAAAGCTGCGTTGAATTATCAGGATCATCGGTCGCAAACCCTTTGATATGCGTGTAGGTACGCAAGACCACATTATCTATCCCCTGTTCAATAAGTTTTGGTTCGTAATATTCTCTAAACAGTTTTTGACCTTTCATAGCACACGAAATTATATATACCTATTGTCTCGTATGCAGAGCAAAAACTCAAATAGAAAAAAATGACCATGAATTACAACATCCCCCTTGTTGGGAGATATTGTAATGGTGCACTCGCATAAGAAATCTCACTCGTCCGGTCTTTGACCGGACTCTTGGGAAAGGGCTTCCGCCCCTTCCCAACCATCCCAGAGCAAAAGTGAAAACCTACCGGTTTTCAAACTTTCCCCAGTTCGATTCTTAGCAAGCACACTCCAAATACATAAAACGACCCGTATGGGTCGTTTTATGTATGGTGCACTCGCTAAGAATCGAACTTAGATTATCAGTTCCGCAAACTGATGTCCTATCCATTGAACGACGAGTGCGTTTCAAATTGCGTTACGAGTATACCTTATACAAGGGAGTTTGTCAACACACCTCTGTACCTTTCTGTACACAAAACAGCACCCTACGTGCTGTTTTTGTATTAACTTACAACACCTTCCATCGCCGCGCGATGGTGTCGCTGATTGATTCATCCACCTCTTCGGTATTTTCTGATAAAAACTCAAGCAGTGCCTCTCTCACCTCAATAGGATTCAAGTCGCCAAGCGGAATATGCAAACTTGGGGTATAAAATGATTTGGTCGTAATCCGCAATGTTTTTACTTCGGGTGGAGCATAAAGAAGCGTAAACGAATCAAGCTCATTCCAATCATACAAACGTGTTCCGAGAATAACTCCATTTTCTGTAATTTCAAATGGTATTTCCATGGGCTCAGATACCGACTGCTGATAAAGCACAATGGCCGACAAAATCACAAAGAGCGCAAACAAAAAATTACTACTCACAATGGCATATACCACGCAAACAATACCAAGTGTAATTGCAATAATATACCACCACTGTCCTCGAGTGTACCGTTCGTACTCTTTTACCTTCCACGTCATGATTGTTTCCCCAACATCAAGTTCGGGTGAAAGCAATTTTGGCATATGTATAAAACAATACCCGTAGTATAGCACAGTTCACTATACCTGCCCACATCTATAGAACAAAGTCAGAAAATTCGCTATACTAGAAAAAGAAATTGTATGACTGAACACACGGAGCACGAACACCGTCCGCGTCGCAGTTTTCAGAAAATTCCTGTACGACCGATCAATTTTCTTGATGAAACATCAACCCGCCCACCTATGCGGGTTCGGTTTTCGTCGCGTCATTCTTTTAAAGAAAAAAAAATTGGGCACTTTTTTTCGTTTAAAAAAATACTTATTCTTTTGGCTGGACTTTTTTTGGTTTTATGTGTCATATGGCTTTTTATTCCACTGGGCACGAACACATCACAAGAGCCCGACTTGTTAACCGGAGAAGTGGTGGAACGTCCGCGAACTCTGTTTGGTAAACTTTCAAAAATTATTTTTAGTAATGATGTCACTCTCAAGGCCGAGGAACGTGACCGTGTTAACATTCTCCTTCTCGGCCAAGGCGGACTTGGGCACGACGGACCATATCTTACCGACACAATCATGCTTGTGAGTATTAAACAGTCAACCAAACAAGTCGCGCTTATTTCTATTCCACGTGATTTAGAAGTTGACCTACCAGGCAGAGGACCTATGAAAATGAACATGGTCAACCACTGGGGTGAAATGGATAACCCAGGAACCGGAGCAGCCTACAGTGCAAAGTTTATCTCTGACCTTTTTGATATTCCTATTCATTACTACGCGCGCATTGACTTCAAAGCGTTCGCGGAAATCATCGACGAAGTCGGTGGCATTACGATTAACGTTGAACGTCCATTTACTGACACCGAATACCCGGCTGATAATTTTGAATTTCAGACCGTGACATTCAAAAAAGGAGAGCAGACCATGAACGGTGACCGCGCGCTTATCTATGCCCGTTCACGGCATGGCAACAACGGTGAGGGTTCTGACTTTGCCCGCGCCAAACGACAACAAGCCATGCTTCTCGCGCTCAAAGAGAAAGTATTGTCGTTTGGTACGCTTGCCAACCCTATTCGCATTACGCAAATTTTTAATACGGTTGAATCACATCTTTCGACAAACCTTTCATACGAAGAAATCGCGGCGCTACTCAAGCTCGCGAAAGATGAATTACATCTGTCCGAACTCCACACTCTTGTCTTTGATAATCGACCCGATGGGTTTCTGCGTGACCTCATCAATGACAGGGGTGCGTATGTCCTTCGTCCCGTTACTGGAAATATGGACGCTATGAGGCAGGCAGTACAAAACATTTTTGAGGAAACACCGGTTGCGCAAATTAGCACACCCCCTCAGGCTGAACCCGCGAAAGCCGTTGCCGCGATCGAAGTACAAAACGGCACCTGGAAAGCCGGTTTAGGTGCTCGTACAGCCAAATTTTTACAAGAAAAAGGCTTGACAATTAGTACGATTGGGAATACTATAGACCGACCATATACAACGAGTGGCGCGTATGGCGTAAGTGCCAAAGCACTCCCTGAGCTTATCGAGGAAGCAGCCGACGCCCTTGGCATTCCTGCCCGTGAAACACTCCCCCCAAACGAGGGTTTTGCAAGTACGACCGACATTTTAATTATTCTCGGCGACGATTTCGTTGAACCAACTCCATAACACCATTTTCTATGGCTACCCCTGTGACAAAAGACAATCGAAACCTTCCTGTGGTAGCTCTTGTTGGCCGCGTCAACGTGGGAAAATCAACGCTTTTTAATACACTTATTGAAGAAAACAAAGCGATTGTTTCAGATATTCCAGGCACAACACGCACAAACAATACCGGCATCGTGCTCTGGCGTGGACGTGAATTGACACTTATCGATACCGGCGGGCTCACCTTTAAAGAAGACGTGCCGTTTGAGGAAGACATTATTGCTCAAAGCGCGATTGCTCTAGCTGAAGCCGATCTTATTTTACTCGTCACCGACGCCAAGGGGGGTATTTTACCGGCCGATGTAGCGGTCGCCAAACATTTAAAAAAACACGCCAAAGTACCGGTAATTCTTATTGCAAACAAGGCAGATTCACCGACCATTGACGCGGGAGTGTACGCGCCAGAATGGTTCGCGCTTGGATTTGGCGAACCATACCCTATTTCCGCGGCCACTGGCCGACAAACCGGTGATTTGCTTGACCGTATTTTTTCTGAATTACATAGCGGGTCACGTCGACCAAAACAAGTGCAAGCACCAGCAGAACGCGAACCAATTCGCCTTACTATTATCGGCCGCCCAAACGTCGGCAAATCTTCTTTATTTAATAAACTCATTGGTGAAGACAAAGTGATTGTGAGCCCTATTGCCCACACGACTCGTGAACCATATGACACGCGTGTTACCTATGCGTATGAAAAAGATGGTAAAGAAGTGAAACAGGAACTGATTTTTGTAGATACGGCCGGCATTCGCCGCAAAGCAAGTGTGTCGGGTGAACTTGAAAAAATCGGTATTCAAAAAAGCATTGATAGCATTGGCATATCAGACATGGTGGTGTTTGTGCTTGATGGTAGCGAACCACTCACTTCGCAAGATAAACAACTTGGCGGACTCATTGAACAGCGTGCGAAAAGTGTTTTGATTGTCTTAAATAAATGGGATACGGCACCAGATACGTCAGACAAAGCGCGTAATGACATTCGTGCCGCATTATATAGTGAATTTCCAAACTTAGAATACGCGCCAATTGTGTACGCGAGCGCGTCAACCGGCTACCGCGTGCACCAGCTATTTCCCCATATTATTCACGCGTGGGAAACACGCCATATCGAACTACCCGTAAGCGCGCTTTCACACTTTCTCGAAAAAATTCAAAAAATTCACATGCCGAGTCGTGGCAAAGGAAGCCGCTACCCCAAACTCATGGGCATGCGTCAAATTGGCACAAACCCTCCTGTGTTTGAAATTTTTATTAAATACAAAACATCCGTGCATCGTTCATACTTAAACTTTGTGGAACGTCGCATGCGCGAACAGTTTGATTTTTTTGGCACACCGATTATCATGAAACTGACGAAAATGAAACGCTAGTCTTCTTTTATAAACTCATATATCATACAGGTATATGAAACTCATCGTCGGCCTAGGGAACCCAGGAAAACAATACGAAAAAACGCGGCATAACGCGGGGTTTTTGGCGCTCGACCGATTTCACGACCTCGTCGCCAAGCAATTTGATATTTCACCCTGGGAGCTCTCTAAGAAATTTAATGGCTATATTGCCGGTGGCACCATAAAAAATGAAAAAATTGTTCTTCTCAAGCCGACGACGTTCATGAACGATTCGGGCCAGTCCCTTTTTCTCGTAGCCTCTTTTTATAAAATCCCTACTAAAAATATTATCGTGGTACATGACGACATCGACATACCACTCGGCGAGGTGAAAATACAAACTAATCGCGGTCATGCCGGGCACAATGGCGTACGCTCCGTTATTGACACCACAGGCACCAAAGAGTTTACGCGAGTGCGCATTGGTATTCGTCCTAAAAATGAAAAGCAGCTCGCCGACCGTCCCGCATTTGTCCTCCAAAAATTTGGCATACTTGAACGGCGAACACTCGACGCGTCACTCACCCTGACCAGCGACGCGCTCATTCATCTTCTAGACACATAAAAAAGATGTATGCGACAGGAGGCGCTCTTCACCTTTTTTCCCCAAGCGACACGCAAGCGTTACCGTGATATTGTTCGTCTTTTTGGCAACGTCGAGTCGCTCTTTCAGGCTCGCCCCGAAGACATTGCGCGTCTTCCGTGGGGTGCCGAAGTCGTTCACGCCTTTCGCGCATGGAAAGACACTTTTGATGTTGAAGTCACCATGGAGCACATGGAGCGCGAGAGGATCAGGGTTATTACCCCTGACGATGAGGAGTTTCCCCCACTCTTACGCCATATTGCCGACCCACCATTATCGCTGTTTGTACGCGGATCTCTCGAGCATATGGACGTGCCAGTGGCCGTTGTCGGGCCACGAAACGCAAGCCAATACGGCAAACAAATTGCGCAAACGCTTAGCGCCGACCTTGCCCGACTGCAAGTCACTATAGTTTCAGGGCTGGCGCTTGGTATCGATGGAGTGGCTCACGAAAGCGCGGTTCGAGCTGGTGGAAAAACCGTGGCCGTACTTGGATCTGGCATTGATCGTGCCAGTATTTACCCACGCGCTCACGTCCGCCTGGCCGATAGCATCGTGGAACACGGCGGAGCAATTGTTTCCGAATATCCGCCCGGCACTCACAGTCAACCCTACATGTTCCCTGAGAGAAACAGACTCGTCGCCGGCCTGAGCAAAGGGGTTCTGGTAATCGAAGCGAGTCAAAAATCAGGATCTCTTATCACTGCCTCGCTCGCGCTCGAATATGCACGCGACGTATTTGCCGTGCCACAAAATGTCACATCCCCCACGGCCGCTGGTGTGAACAATCTTATCAAACTCGGTGCCTATGTGGTAACCGAAGCGACCGACATTGCAAACATATACAACATTGCGCTACAAAAAACAGAACCGAACAAAGAAAAAGAACTGAGTTACCTTTCCCAAGAAGAGCAGATTATTTTAACGCTCCTCACTAAAGAACCTAAACACCTCGACGAACTATGCGCCACCAGCGCCCTACCTAGTTTACGTGTAGGTGCGGCCCTCACTATTCTTGAAATCCGAGGCCTTGCGCAAAGCCTTGGTAATATGACCTATATTCGCCTTTAAGGGGCTTACCATAACACACAAAATATGACGATAAAAAAGGCCATATTTTCTCTCTATTGACCTTTTTTTTACTATTTTGTATAGTTACACTCAATCTATTTGCCTTCTATGTCTACCCTCGTTATTGTCGAATCACCTACTAAAGCCAAAACCATCGCTAAATACCTAGGGAAAGACTTTAAGGTCACCTCAAGCATGGGCCATGTTCGCGACCTTCCTAAAAGTGATATGGGGGTCGATATTGAGGGTGATACTTTTTTGCCTGCCTACGAAGTGCCTGCTACAAAGAAAAAAACAGTCACTGAACTTAAAAAACTCGCGAAAGACGCTGACACTATTTTATTTGCAACGGATGAGGACCGTGAAGGTGAGGCTATTTCTTGGCATCTTGCTGAACTCTTAAAGGTAAAGCCAGAAAAAGTAAAACGACTTGTATTTCACGAAATTACCAAAGAAGCCATTACCGGTGCCTTAGAGCATCCACGACCACTCAATATCAATCTTGTTGACGCGCAACAGGCTCGGCGCGTACTTGATCGACTTGTCGGCTACGAGCTCTCCCCTCTTTTGTGGAAAAAAGTGCGCTATGGGTTGTCGGCTGGACGCGTACAATCGGTTGCCCTGCATCTCTTATGTGAGCGGGAACGCGCTCGAGCCAAGTTTCGTTCGGCAACATACGCCGACCTGGTCGCCACGCTTACGAGTGACGGCACAGCATTTGACGCGCGCCTCATCACCATTGGTAACAAACACCTTCCTAGTGGTTCTGATTTTGATGAAAACACAGGGACACTCAAAAAACCAAATGACATCGCGCTTCTTTCCGAACAAGACGCGGTAACACTGGCCAAAACACTTGCAACCAAAACACCATGGACTGTAACCGACATCACGGAAACTCCGTACCAAACTCACGCCTACCCTCCGTTTGTCACATCAACACTCCAACAAGAGGGAAGCCGTAAACTAGGACTGAGCGCCAAACAAACCATGCGCACAGCACAAGCCCTGTACGAACAAGGGTACATCACCTACATGCGTACCGACTCCGTACACCTATCGGAACAGGCGGTCAAAGCAGCACAAAAAGCCGCGCATGAATTTGGGCCTGAGTTTGTACTCGAAGAAGTGAAGCAATTTACCACCAAAGCAAAATTGGCACAGGAAGCACACGAGGCGATTCGTCCAGCCGGCGCGGTCTTTCGTCATCCTGATGAAGTAGCCAAAGAAGTTAGTTCTGATGAAGCGAAACTGTATGACCTTATTTGGAAGCGCACCGTGGCCACGCAAATGAAAAGCGCGAGCCTCATGCGCGTGAACGCAACGATTGATGTGGGCGATGCTACATTCGAAGCCAAAGGAAAACGACTGCTTTTTGCCGGCTATTTACGCGCCTATGTTGAAGGGTCAGACAACCCAGAAGAAGAACTGGAACATACCGAACTCCACCTCCCCCCTCTCAAAAAAGGTGAGTATCTCCTTGTTAACACGGTACGACCAGACATACACACCACCATGCCACCCTCGCGCTACAGCGAAGCGAGTCTTATTAAAGCCCTCGAAGCCAATGGTGTTGGTCGCCCATCGACATATGCCACGATTATGGAAACTATTTTGAATCGTGAATACGCCACAAAACAAGGCAGCGCGCTTGCGCCAACCTACACCGGCATGATTGTAGACACCTACCTTGGTGCCCATTTTCCCGCCCTCGTTGACGTGACATTTACCGCTACCATGGAAGAAGACCTTGACCGCATTGCCGGAGGTGTTGAGGAATGGCAACCATATATTCGCACGTTCTATCATGGAGGTCGTCATGCTTTTGCGTTTCACCCTGAAGTCTTAAAAGCGACCGAATCACCTCTTTACCCTACAATTCCTTTGGGGGAAGACCCTGGTACACACGAACCAGTTATTGTAAAAAGCGGAAAGTTTGGCCCATACTTACAGCGCGGTGAAGGCGGGCCTGGACACACCGCGTCTATTCCCGACATGATCGCACCTGGTGACCTCACTCTTGAGAAAGCGATTGAGATTTTAGCCACCCCACAAGGCCCGCAAGAGCTTGGCACTGATGAAACAACCGGGCTCACCATCACGCTCCGCAATGGCCGTTTTGGACCATACGTGCAACTTGGTGAAGACGACAAAGAAGCGAAGAAAAAAGCAAAAAAAGTTGCCCTCACCTATGGACCAAAGCGCACACCAATCATGCCTGACCTTGACCCAAGCGCGGTCACACTCGAACAAGCAAAAACAATTATTGCGCTTCCTCGCCCAGTAGGCGACATGGACGGCGAACTTATTACGGCTTCTATTGGACGCTTCGGACCATACCTTAAAAAAGGCACTGATTTTCGCTCGATTCCGAAAGATAAAAACTTGTTCACGATTTCCCTTGACGAAGCAATCGCCATTTTTAAGGAAGAAAAAAAAGGACGTGGCCGCCGAGCAACAGTTTTGAAAGAATTAGGCACAGACCCAACCACCCAAAAACCCTTACAGATACTCGATGGTAAATATGGGCCGTATATTTCGAATGGTACACGCACGTTTGTTTCTTTACCAAAAGATACCAAACCAGAAGACGTTACCGCCGAACAAGCACTTGCTCTTTTGGCAGAGAAAAAGCCAGGAAAAGCCAAACGAGCCTCAAAAACTCGCGCAAAAAAGAAAAAGGAGTAAAATACCTAGCACGAGGGTATGCTATATTCCCTACCACAACCCAATGAACCAAAATCAATAGACACGCTTATTACAATGATGAAAGCGTACGTACCACCCACCTTTGATTTGGAGTTGGTTCGTTTTGCGTATGAATACGCTGCCGAGGCGCATAAGGGTCAAACACGAAAATCGGGCGAGCCGTATATTGTTCACCCTTTGGCCGCGGCTCATATTGTAGCAAGCATGCGCATTGACCCGACCCTTGTGATTGCCACCCTTCTACACGACGTACCCGAAGATACAAGCGTTACACTCGACGATATTGAAAAAACATTTGGCAGTGAAATCATGCACTTGGTGCAGGGCATTACCAAACTTGGAAAACTCAAATATCGCGGAGTGGAACGCTACATTGAAAACCTGCGTAAGATGTTTGTGGCCATGGCCGAAGATATCCGGGTGATGATTATTAAATTCGCCGATCGCATTCATAATTTACAAACGCTAGACTCGCTTCCCGAAAGCAAACGATACCGTGTAGCATTAGAAAGTTTAGAAATCTACGCGCCGATTGCCAACCGCTTGGGTATGGGTGAAATGAAGGGTGAGCTTGAAGACCTGGCCTTTCGCTATGTATACCCCGAAGAGTTTACGCGCGTCAAAAATATCCAAGAAAAACGCTTGTCTGGCAAAGAGGCTGAGTTTGCGGCCATCGAGGAGCGAGTACAAAAAGAACTCACAAACGCGGGGGTCAAATTCCTTGAAATGTATGGACGCAAAAAACGCTTGTATAGTTTTTATACCAAAATGCAACGCAAGCAAGGAGAAACCACCAACATTCACGACCTTATTGCGTTTCGTATCATCGTCCCTTCCATTGGTGACTGTTACGCCGCGCTTGGTGTGCTTCATAAGTTGTGGAAACCCGTAAAAGGACGCATCAAAGACTATATTTCGCAACCAAAACCTAACGGATATAAATCACTTCACACCTCGGTGTTTTTAGAAGGCGGTGACACCGTAGAATTTCAAATTCGCACCCCTGAAATGCACGAGGAGGCTGAATACGGTATCGCGGCCCACTGGCATTATGATGAAAAGGGCGCAATGATTCCTAAAAAGGAATTACAGTGGGTCAAGGAGCTGGCTGAAATTCAAAAAGATTTACTCAAACAACTTTCTGATTTAGAGCAAATCAAGGTTAACTTTTTACAAGACCGGATTTTTGTATTTACCCCCAAAGGCGACGTGATTGATTTGCCCGAAGGTGCCACACCGATTGATTTTGCGTATCACATTCATTCTGACATTGGCAACAAATGCACAGGCGCGACAGTGAACGACAAACTGGTCGGCCTTGAGAGTGAACTTAAAAACGGCGACGTGGTTGAAATTATTGTTGATAAAAACAGAAAAGGCCCAAACCCTGACTGGATCAATATGGTGAAAACCCAAACGGCTCGCGCCCATATTCGCGAACATCAAAAGAGTCGATTAAGTAATTGGATTAAGGCGGTTCTACCTGGAAAAAAATAATACCGGTCACATTGACCGGTATTATGCTATGTCAGCTCAGTAAGGAGCCGTTTCAATTCTTCAAGAGAGTAATAATCAATGACAATAGTTCCTCGTTCCCCTTTTCTCGTAATATGAACTTTTGTACCGAGACGTTCTTCCATCAGTTTCTCTTGCGCCATCACATTTGGATCACGACGCACCGACCCTTTGCGTGACATTTCCCCTTTCGCCGCTACTCGCGCTTCCACTTCACGCACACTCATTTTTTCTCCAAGCAAGCTTTGAAACAATTCGCGTTGTTCTTCTGGGTTCGTTAAACTGAGAAGTGCACGCGCTTTTCCAGCGGTGATTTTCCCATCAATCAAGGCTTGCTTCATGTCTTCAGGCAAATCGAGCAAACGAATGGTATTGGTTACCGCTGGACGACTCTTGCCTACTTTTTTTGCCACTTCCTCTTGCGTTAAATGAAATTCATCAATAAGGCGCTCATACGCAAGCGCTTCTTCCACAGGGTTCAAGTCTTGGCGCTGAATATTTTCAATAAGTGCGAGTTCTAATCGCTCTGCGTCGTCTTTGGTTTTGCGCACCAATGCTGGAATAGTGGCCACACCCGCGATTTGCGAAGCACGAAACCGTCGTTCACCAGCAATGAGTTCGTACCCGCCGTCGCTTTTTTCAGAAACCGTAATCGGCTGCAAAATACCGTGTTCTTTGATAGAAGCGACCAAGTTATCGAGTTCTTCACGTTCAAAATGTTTACGTGGCTGTTCTCGGTTGGGAACAATTTCGGTGAGTGGAATAAAAAGTACTTCCTGCTCACTTCCTTTTTTTTCAGTTTTTTCTGCCGACGAAGAAGCGCTGGTCAATGGTTTTACGAGTGGCCGTGCTGGCATTGCCTTTGGCTCACGAATAAGCGATTGAAGTCCTTTTCCAAGTGCCATAGAAAAAAAGATCACGATTGAGTATCACTGTGGGATTGTTTTTCAGCAAGTTCAGCGGCGTGGCGTTCAAGTATTTCTATTACTAAATTGGTGTACGCCTTTGCTCCTTTACCGCCTGGTTCATAGTGAAAAATAGATTTTCCAAAACTTGGCGCCTCGGCTA
>CAZYEQ010000022.1:339-2105 GCA_964646505.1 uncultured Gammaproteobacteria bacterium | reverse complement strand
TGTGTTCGCGAATAAGTTCAATCGTTTCAAGAAGTTGCCCAAGTCCTTCAAGGGCGTAGTATTCGGCTTGCACTGGAATAAGAAGCTCGTCGGCCGCAACAAGGCTGTTAATAGTGAGAAGGCCGAGCGAAGGCGGGCAGTCGATAACAATGTAATCGTAGGCATGACGCACTTCTTCGAGTAAATCTGAAAGTTGAAATTCGCGACGATCAACGTCGATAAGTTCGACATTGGCACCCGCGAGGTTGGCGTTGGCTGGCACCACGCGCAGCCCTTCGTGGAGGGTGTTATAGACTACATCATGAAGACGTTTTTCTTTGGCCAGCGCTTCGTAAATACCATGAGGAACTTCGGCCTTTTCAATACCAAGACCGCTTGAAGCATTACCTTGTGGATCCATGTCAACGAGAAGAACAAATTTGCCCTGCTCAGCCAAAGCCGCGGCCACATTTATAGCAGTGGTAGTCTTTCCTACCCCACCTTTTTGGTTAACGACTGCGATAATTTTTGACATACAAAAAACCGAACCAATGCGACTAGTATACCCTAGATTGACAAAAAAGCCAAAATGGGGTATGATGGCGGTACAAATCGAGGGCGAGTGGCGGAATTGGCAGACGCACGGGACTCAAAATCCCGCGGCCGCAAGGTCATGAGGGTTCGACCCCCTCCTTGCCCACAAAATAAAAGATTGGTCTTGAAGACCAATCTTTTATTTTGTTGGAGGAGGTCGAACCGAAGGGGCCGGGGAAACAGTTGTTTCCCCGTGGCGGATATTTGAAACCGAGGGGTTTCAAAGCGCAGTGAGCGAAGCGAACGAGCAGAGAGACCCCCCTACCTTGCAAAGACATTTCAAAAAAAGAAGGTTGGGAAAACCCGAAGGTTTTCCCAAAGGAGCGAATAAAATGAGCGACGAGTGAGACCCCCTCTTAAAAAACAACTCAAAAAAACCACGCCTAAATTCCTGCAAAAAATAGAAATAAAAAGAAGTCCGGCAGTACTCTTCGAGTCGAAACTCGAGTTTCCTGCCGGACATGTCAGCGTCCGTGAACAGCTCTTGGCTTCACCGCCACCGGTTACGTCCGGTCGGCTCGATCTGCTTCTCACGGCAGCTGGCGCAGGAGCAGAACACCCTGAGCACCTCCCTCGACGCACCCGGCTCGAGCGCGGGCCTGAGCGACGACTCCTGGTTCGTGATCCGCAGTGCATCGACGTACCGCGGATTGAAGAGGCACTTGGCCTCGTCCGGGCACAGATCGATGATCGCGAGTGCAACCACCATCTCCCGCGTCATCGTATCGAGGTCGCCGTCGAGCACTTTGGACGCGACCACGCTCACGACCAGAGCGACGTTACCCACGTAATCGTGGTAGTTCCCGAGGGCACTCTGGTACACGTCAGACTCCTCCTCGATCTTGAGGACGTAGAGCACGTCCCGGACCGAGGGGATCTGAGGGTACATCGCGTCCGAAGAATACGCGAACATGATGCCCGTGTTCTGGAACTTCTGCAAGATGCTGGTCATGGTCTGTCTCCTTGTGTTTTTGCACCGCCCTACCCTGCGCCATGCAAGGTGAGTTTTGGTGACGTTACTGGTGTCGCACGGTTCAGATTTTCTACACAAAAAAGCGACATATATTTGTACCATATTTTATAAAAAAAGTCAATGGACGTTTTTCACGCAGACCTCGTAAACTTATACACATCACATTTCGCTAAAATAAGCCAAATTTTTCCTATAGCGTCTTGACAAAACAGTGTTTTTG
>CAZYEQ010000022.1:0-329 GCA_964646505.1 uncultured Gammaproteobacteria bacterium | reverse complement strand
TCACCATCTATCTTATACACAAATATAGCCTCAGGTTCACACTCTTTTATAAGGATATTATCTATATGTAAATCATAGTGTGTAAATTCACAGTGTTTTTGTGCTATACTATGCCGTTCACAGTGTTTGCTTAAAAAACACTTGTGAAGCATTTTTTGCTCTTTATATACACAAATTCCTCTTCGAATACAGGTACGTCGCGTCCCCATGTGGGGCGTTTGATGTATCTTTACTCGAAGAGGAACACAAACCTTAGTAGAGAGACTGGCGCATGGAGCGTCACTCTAACCGAACTTCCAAAGGAGGAAGTCATGCTGAAGAATCTGATT
>CAZYEQ010000021.1:7455-13888 GCA_964646505.1 uncultured Gammaproteobacteria bacterium | reverse complement strand
AAGGTTAAGCAAAATAAATGGATACGGATCCCACCCTTCAAACCACGCAAACACATTAAATGCGATCCAAAGAACAAGGTACACAAGAAAGCCAATAATAAAATGCCAGCTTCCCATTTTTTCTGTTAACAGATCGGCAGCTTTTTGGCCTACAGACCGACTAGAGCGATCGGTAAGTGGATGTACGAGTTCGCCATTTCCATGCTCTCCACGCGGGGTTGAAGTATGTTGCATAAATACACATGAACATTATTTTTTTTCTGCGAGATAGTGAAGGGCACTGTCAAACCCTTTATCTTTGTGTTCTTCGCCAACGCGTGCTGTTGAGGTTGGGTAAGTCGGATCCGTATACATATCTTTTACCTCAATATCGGGTAAAATACCGGTTTTATCAATTTGATTGCCGAGCGGGGTAAACCACTTCGCGATGGTAATTTTCACCGCAGAGCCATCAGGAAGCGGACCAAAGTCCTGCACCGACCCCTTACCGAATGTTTTTATCCCCATCACCGTCGCGACGTTGTAGTCTTTGAGCGCGCCAGCCACAATTTCTGATCCTGACGCTGAACCATCGTCAACAAGTACTACCGTTGGCACTCCGGCCAAGCGATGCGACCCAACCGTATCATGCACCACTTCAGCGCCTTTACTATTTTTTTCACGCACAATCACCCCTTTTGGAATCCATTCACTTGCCACTTGAATCGCGGTTTCTAAATACCCACCAGGGTTACCTCGCATATCTAAAATCACACCTGTGGCATTTTGTTTTTTTGCCTCCTTCACAGCTTTGTCAAATATTGGCCAGGTATCGTCGTTAAACTGATTCAAACGAATATAGGCCACACTTCCTTTCATACTATATTCAACGGAAGGAACAACAATGGTGTCGCGAACGATAGTATAATCGTTAATGTCTTTAGTCGAAGGACGATATATCGACAGCGTGACCGAAGTACCTCCCTTTCCACGAATTTTCGTTACCGCCTGACCAAGCGACATACCGGTCGTTTCTTCGCCATCGATCTTCAAAATACGGTCCCCTGATTTTAACCCTACTTTTTCGGCAGGACTTTGCGCGAGTGGCGCGACAATAATAAGCTCTTTTCCTTCATACCCCACCTCGGCACCAATACCCTCAAACTCGCCGGCCAAACTCGCGGCAAACTCTTTTGCTTCTTGCGGTGGGAAGTACATGGAGTACGGGTCGTTCAACCCTGATACCAGCCCCTGAATAGCGCCATAAAATAATTTCACCTCGTCAACCGGCTGATCAACATAATTTTCTTTGACCAAGTTCCAAATATCCCAAAACTGATCGAAGCTTACGCTCGTCGACCGGCTTTTTCCATACATGTTAATCACCTGCTGAATAGGAACATCGGTACTCACTTCACTTGAACGCATGGCTTTAACCTCCCATGCCCGGCCCGACACGACGCCGAGACCAAAAATAACAATCAGAAGGACAATGCGATGAAATAGCGTTGTCCGTGACTGGCGTTCTTCCATAAACAAATAAAATTATGGTTCACGAATAATACGTACGCCGATTGACTGTAATCGACCAACCACGTCTTCGTATGCCCGCTCAATCGGGCCAGCATTACGAAGCACTGACTTTCCCTTGGCCGCGATCATGGCAATGAGAATCGCCATACCCGGGCGAATGCCCGGCGGACAAACGACTTCATTTGCCAAAAGCGCGGTGGGGCCGGTCACCAGCGCGCGGTGTGGATCCATAAGCATCACATTGGCACCAAGTTTTTGTAACTCTACGTAATAAATGGCGCGATTTTCAAACATCCAGTCGTGAACAAGCGTGGTACCACGCGCGCGAGTAAGTATCGGCAAAAAAAGAGGAATATTGTCAGCGTTGATGCCGGGGTATGGAATGGCATGCAACTTGTCAGGAAGAGCCTTGAGTGTTGCGCTTGGGTGCATGGTAATATCACATACCCGAAACTTGCCAGTCCCCCCTTTACGCATGTTACGAAGCGTGAACGTCTGCCCCATAATGGATAGTTGTTCAAGCTCAAGAGTGAGAAAATCGTATGCGCAATTTTTAACGGTAAGTTCAGACTTGGTTGTTACTGCCAAAGAAATCCAGGCCATCGCATCGACCGGGTCGGGCATAAACTCGTACTCCTTGACCGTCTTAAGAGCGTTCACACCACGAATAGTGAGTGTGCTCGTGCCAATGCCGTCAATGTTTGCTCCTGCCGCGACCAAAAAATGACACAGATCTTGCACCATGTAGTTGGCCGACGCAAAACGAATTGTGGACGTTCCCGGCGCGAGTACAGCACCTAAAATAGCATTTTCTGTAGCCGTATCCCCTGCCTCACTCATCACAATATCGGCCGCTTTAAGCGGTTCATTCGTGACAGCATAGTGTGTGGCCAAAGATTCGACATGAACCCCGAACCTTGAAAGCGCGTGAAGGTGAGGGCGCACCGTGCGATTACCAAGTCGACACCCACCACTTTTGTACAACTTGTAGCGTTTTTCACGTCCGGCAAGTGCCCCTAAAAATAAAAGAGAGATGCGCAATTTCGCGCACGTTTTTTGATCAATGGTATCAAGGTGTAATGGACCAGACGTGTCCACCATAAGACTATCCTTTGTTGTCCATTCATACGTGACACCGATACTCTTCAACAAGGAGAGTACCCCCTCAACCTCACTAATATGAGGTACGTACTTAAACTTGGCCTTTCCACGCACAAGAAGGGTTGCGCAAAGAATTGCGATCGGCGAGTTTTTTCCTGCTCCCACTGAAATGGAACCATGAAGCTTTTTTCCTCCTTCCACGACAAACGTACTCATATGTTCTTGAGAAGACAGCCGTTATTTGTTAGTATGTAATACATCGTAGTATAGCAGTTAAACGACAAAAAAGCAATGTATGAGCTATCCTGTTATTTTTCTCACACGACCATGGCGACGGGCTATTTTAGTAGGACTTATCACCCTTTTTTTTGTCATTTCTCCGATCGTCATTTTTTATACCGCCGGATACCGGTACGATTGGAAAACACACCGTGTGCGGGCAACGGGTATCATAAGTATTGACGTGTCCCCGCCTGACACGACCATCACCTTAAACGGAACGCCTATTACTGAACCAGTATCGAATCTTCCCTTTTTTTCGCGCGACATGGCTTCATACGAGTTAGAAAACCGCGCCCCAGGCACATACACCCTGAGTTTAACAAGGGCTGGATACCACACCTGGTTCAAAGATATTCGGGTAGAAAGCAATCAAACCACCTATGTACGTGATGTTCGGCTCATTCCCAAAACTCTTCCGATTAAGCTAACAGACATCGAAGGTGGAATTCGTGAATTATACGGGTCTGTGTCTGGTCGCTTTCTTTTTTTAGTTGGTGAAGATCATGAATTACTCCATACTGGATATATTTATGACACTGCAACCGATCGACTTGATCCTGTTATTCGTGATGAAAGTAGCATTAAACAAGTGACTTGGTCGCCACTCTATAATGACCTCATCATTACTCTAGGCTCAACTTCAACCGAACGCGTATTTCTTTTGCGTGAAGATAATGCCTTTACCCCTGTGCTTGTACATGGCAACACCACGACCGAAAGTCAAACAATTTGGCCACACCCTAACGAACGTGAACGTGGTCGCATATTTGTACGTGATGGAAATGACATCATGCAAGTAGCACGAAATACAAGTACGCTTTTTATGCACGTCACCTCAAGCGCTTGGTATATTGATCAACAGGGCGGGCTCTGGAGTGTTGAAGGAAATAAACTCGCGCGCCGCACTGTGGCCGGAGTCACAGAAACCATGCCACTTCCCGTTGATACGCTCGATTCTCTCGTAACCGCAGAACGTGGATATGTGCTTGGAAAAAAACAAAACACCTTCTTTTTCTTTTCTCGCCTGAGTGATACGCAAAAAGAATTTCCTGATGGACGCATTGTTCATCGTGTTCCAGAAACCGGCGACCTTATTATGAGTTCAGGGAGCGAGCTCTGGCACCTCAAAACCGATGGCAGTTATTCTCTTATTACTCGCTTAGGTAAGCCGATTCAAAGCATTATTACGCTTCCGGCATTTTCAAGTATTGCCACCTACGCAGGTGACGACCTTCTTACTATTCGTGAAGATGATTTAGTAAGCACGCTTTTATTTACGAATACGCTTTCTTCAGAAATGTATCTCACTCATGGGGGTAGCAACATTTCGTTTCTCTTTCATGCTGGAAGTAGTGAGCCGCAGGTATATACATTGCCGCTCATACAATAAAACCATCACAAAATGACTACAATCTACCGCATGGTGTACGAATAGTGTTAGAAATATACATCACACTAAAAGTCGGATTGATAAACCACGTTCATTACACAAACGAACCAGAGATGCACCTAATCTACCTGCGTCTTGCGTGCGCTCCTCAGCCGAAGGCAAAGCATTATTACTTTGTCGCACATCCTTTGGTGTACACCACACAGGGCGGTTAGGGTCTTTATCATCGGCGTGTCGTGGGAATATATGCGTATGCAAATGCGGATCTTTATTCCCCAAAATTTCAATATTCATTTTCACAGCACCGAATGTTTCGCGTACTGCTTCGGCGAGGAGGGCTGTCTCCAACAAAAATACTTGTCTCTCATCCCAAGGTAAATCAAATACCTCAAGTACATGTTTTCGAGAAAGGAGGAGGCTGTATCCACGATAATATTGATGATCACCGAGTACAATAATACCTGACTGCACTTCAGCGACAGCCGTAGGATTTTCCCCTTTCATTGCACTCGACAAACGATCGCAGATGAAACAAGACGTTGTTGTCATATATAAAAAATAATGCGCTACACTTCCCGTATGACCGTCTTATCACCAACAATAAACATCTGCGGCTTGGTATTTGATACAGCAATATCCGCAGCTTTACCAATTAAACTTTGGGTGACAGTTCCCGACCCCTGCAGTGTGGCTCGATCAAACACTAACGAATGAGAAATAGAAACTCCTTTTACATTAGTATCGCGCCCGAGGGTTACGTACGGCCCAATCGTTCCACCTTCAATGCGCGCGTATTCCCCAATAATAACAGGACCAACCACACGCGTTTCTGAGCCAACTACCGCTCCAGCCCCAATACTCACCTTGCCGGTTATTTGAGCTGTCGCATCAACGGTGCCGCGCGATACCCACGATGGTTCAGGTTGCATGTCGAGGAGTAAATCATTCGCTAACAACAAATCCTGAGGTTTGCCTGTATCCTTCCACCAACCGGTAATTTCTTTATACCCCACTCGTTTGCCCTGCTTTAAAAAATACGAATGAATATCTGAAATTTCATACTCGCCACGCGCGCTTTTTTGAATCTGAGGAAACGCGTCGAAAAATACGTTTGGCCCATACACATAAATGCCAGTGACCGCAAAATCATTTGGCGGTGACTCGGGTTTTTCAACGACATCAATAAGGGTTCCGTTTTCTGAAAACACTGGCACGCCGAAACGCTGTGGGTCGGGCACTTTTGATAACGCAAGCATACAATCGACCTCGGTTCGCTCCCATTCGTCGATTAACTCTTTCACACTTCCAAGTAAAATATTGTCAGAAAGATAAAAAATAAACGGATCTGATCCAATAAATTTTTTCGCCTCGTTCACTACATGAGCGATACCCTGTGGACCACCCGTTTGTTCAAAATAGGTAATGGATACCCCCCAATGCCCGCCATCCCCCACCTGTCGCGCGAATTCGGTATCCCCTGGGTTTACGTTAATAAAAATGTCGGTAATGCCGGCCGCGACCACTTTTTCGATGGCATGAAAAATCATGGGCTTGTTGGCGAGTGGCAAAAGGTGTTTGTTAATTGTTGACGTAATGGGCTGGAGTCGCGTTGCTCGTCCACCTCCTGTCAAAATAGCCTTTCGTATCTTCATATGCTCATATATGGAACAATTTCCCTACCACCATAGCACAAGTTTCATGAATGTAAAATAGAGCTCCATAAGGGGATTTCCGATGTATATCAGCAAAGGGTTTTTCATCATCTCTTCTTGAAACCGAATTGACCCAACAGCATTTTTCAAAAGCAGACGGTCGGAAATAATGCGCGCGTGCTGCATATGGTTTCTTTTTTGAAGCCACACGTGCCACGATTCTTTTTTTAACCAATACCGATACACCTCCACCTGTTTATCAAGCCATTTATTTTTGAACGCAAAAACCCAAAGCCCAACTTCAAGAATAAGAAACATGGGGGCGATAAGGATGAGCGTTGGTATTTTATAATACATAAGAAGAACCGCGTACCGATTTCTTTGCTGATAAAAAAACTTTTGAATACTTCTGCCAAACTGGTACTTGTGATAAAACACAGCCTCTCGAACCATCACCACGCGGTACCCAAGTACGCGCATGCGAAATGACCACTCC
>CAZYEQ010000021.1:2635-7445 GCA_964646505.1 uncultured Gammaproteobacteria bacterium | reverse complement strand
TTTTCAAAACTGTATTTATGGAAAAAACGTGAATCGCGCGCCAATACTGTTGTATATCCGGCAATGCGCAGGCGAAGCGTGTACTCCATGTCTTCGTGATACAGAAAAAAATCAGGATCCCACATGCCTGTAGCCTCAATCGCGCCTCGAGACACGATTACGGCCGCGCCGCTCGCGTAGGCAACATCGCTGACCTCTGGCACGATCAATGTTGAGCGCTTTTCGCGATACCCATTCGCAAACCCAAATCCCAAATAGTGATATCCGTTTCCTTTACTATTGATATATTCAGTATCAGGATACAAAAGCACCAGCGCTTGAGCCATGCCGATCTGAGGCTGTTGGACCATAGCCCGCACCAGCCGCTCCACACCAGTCGGCGCGAAAAAACCATCATCATTGTGAAAAATCACATAGTCACACCCAAGCTCCATCGCCCGTCTTGCGCCAACGTTATTTCCTTCCGCAAAACCCACATTTGTTTTTTGTGACAAAAGCGTTACCCGCGGAATAGTTTTTCCTGATTCTGAAAGAAGTACATCAGTAATTACCCTTGTTGAAAGCCCATACTCGGGATGAGGGTTATCAACGACAATCACCTCAACCTGATCCTTTGGATATGTCATGGTTTTCAACGATGCCAAAAAATCATCAAGGTGCGGGTCACTGTGGTATGACAAGTAGACCAAACCAATTTTAGGATTCATGTTCATAAAAACGATGGGTGTGGCGCCATTTCCACAAAAATTTTACCCAACTTACAAGGTGTACACGCGCCAATTTATTTTTGAATAACGAACGCACAACCCCAGATACTTTGGCAGAATCACGAGAATAGAGATGTGTAATCACAATATCATGAACATAGTAGACTGGCCACCCTGCGTGCCACATTCCCCGGCACCAGTCAGCGTCTTCCGTGTACATAAAATATCGTTCATCGAAAAACCCCACAGCATTAGTCGCTTCGGCTCGTACCATTATAGCCGCGCCCAAAACCCAGTCGACCGGGCGCGTACTTTGGTGATCAAAGTCCGCCATATGTAATCGATCAATAAGGGTACGCACATGAGAAATGTGCCGACCAGTCGCCACATATTTGAATGGCTTTACAAAAAGTGATGGCAAATCAAATCGGTAACACGAGAGTTGCACAGATCCATCGGTATTCATGAGCTTGGGCCCAATAGCTCCAATGTTTGGCTGTGCGTCAAGAAAACGAACCATGCGTTCAATCGTTTTTGGCTCAGTCAAACACGTGTCAGGGTTCAAAGCCATATAGTAGCGTGCTTTTTCGGAACGAAACCCGATATTGTTTGCCCGACCGAAACCTACATTTGTTTTTGCATCAATGTAGCGCACGTTAGAAAATTCTTGTTGAAGCACCTCTCGTATACCATCGTTATTTTGCGAATTATCAACGACCGTAACTCCGACACGATACGGTGCATCTGCGATATCAGCAAACACGCTTCGAAGCATGGTAAGAAGTACATCTTTAGAAAAATAATTAACCGAAACAATATGCACATCAATCATAATGGTGATCGTTCATGGGGCAACCAATGCGCGCGCATTTCTACTGCCGAAACACGGCGATGTTTGGTGATTTCTTTTCTCGCACGCATGAGTTTAGGCCAGTCACGCCCTACACCACGCACCGTTTGAAATACGGCTTTTGGCGCAAACAGCACATGCCAACCGAATTTCGTTAATTCGTACCATGCCATAGGTACAAAGTCTCGCCACACATTTTCGCCATACTCATTTTGAATAAGCGTATACCAGTGATTGCGATAACTGCGCAGGCGCACAAAATCTGAGTCTTGAAATTTTTTGAGCGCGAGTGTGGCGCCGTAGCCCGTAGCGTCTTTCGAACCGCGCGCGTGGCGAGCCACGGCATGTGTACACACGAGTGCCGTATATCCGCGCGAGGCCAAACGAAATGCCAAATCAACATCTTCTTTATAGGTATGAAAATGAGCGGCAAAAAGGTCGCCATTTTGAAATGCCACATCGCGAAGCGCTTGCGTACGAAAAAAAGGCAATGCTCCTGATATACCAAACACGGCGACTGTGGTTTTTGTGTATGTACGAGCACGAGCCGTCCACGATTCCCCTGCCCCAATATCTACTACTCTGCGCGAACGTTTTACTTCTAAGCCTAATGAATCAATACTGTCAGATGCTCCTGAAGAAAGGTTCGGATGTCCACGCATAAGCCTTGCAGTGACACCGGCGACATTATTTTTTGCTGTTTTGAGTGTGGTGTAGAGTACCTCAAGGGTGTCAGGAGTAAGCGCTATATCGGGGTTGAGTAGAAGCGTGTACTCGGCATCGTGTTTGCGAAAAAGTGCGTTATGCCCGACCGCAAATCCAACATTGTCTACACTTGAAAACACCTCATGCGGCACATGTTCAGCTAGCCGTTCAAGTTCGAATACGGTATTGTCTTCCGAAGCATTATCCCACACCAAAAGTTTCCATTCGTCTTTTTGAAGCACATTCCAAAGGGTTTGTTGTTTGAGTGATGCAAAAAGATATGGTAACCATGTCGCGCTATTCCATGTCACAAGTTGAATCACGAGTTTCATACGCCACGAGAAGAAAAACGAAACCCTAGTGCGTCGGAGAGCCACACAAGCGCGAGAAGTGGAATGCGCGCGAAAAAAATGAATGTTGCAAAAAAATAATGTCCCCATTTCCATTCATATTGCATCATACTTTTGGTCAATTGACGTTGCTTCCAAAACAGCTTTTGTTTTTTAAAGCTTTGTCCCACATGATCAATGGCGACAGCGAGCGGTGTGTAGCGCACGGTGTACCCCCGCTTTTTGGCTTCACGGCATACATCAACATCTTCAAACCAAATAAAATATCGCGGGTCAAACGCAAACCCGAGTTCTTTACTAAACGAACGGCGCATGAACATAAACGCACCGCGTACAGTATCAACGTCTTGTTCTTTTGTGCTATCAAATGACACATTCGTGTATTCACCGACTGTGTTCGGAAATAAATAGCGGGCTTTGAAAAACATGATAAGCATGTCACGACGACGGGGAAACGGTCGTGGGCGCAAGTAGGCGTCGGTTTTTCCTGCTGTATTTAACAACTTCCCCGAGACAATCGCGGCGTTTGGGTGTGCCTCGGCGGTTTGTATGAGTGCGTCAAGCGCTCCTTCTTTTAATTCAGTATCAGGATTAAGAAAAAGAATGTAGTCACCTGTGGCATGTGGTAGCGCGGCATTATTACCACCAGAAAATCCTTGATTACACGGTAAAGAAATAACCTGGCACGGGAGTGAGGTTTTTTGTATCACCTCAAGCGTTGTATCACTTGAAGCGTTATCGACAATAATATGATTATACGACACTGTTTTTGTGGCATGCGCGAGCGAGTGCATATGGGCAGCAATCGTTTCCGCAGAGTTCCAGGTAACAGTGATAACAGTAACATGCATACGGTGTCATCATAGCGATAAAAGGGGCAAAAATCAAGGCAATGAAAAAGCCCGCAAGATCCTCCTGTTCTTGCGGGCGTATGATGTTTTTGACTCCTTTCTTGCTAGTGGAACTAGTGGAAACAGACTGGCCGGAGACCGATGTCTGGGCCAACCGTGCCGACCGGCACCACGAGCTGGTTTGAGTGCGCCAGCTCGAATGCCTGGTTCTGCCAACCACCGCCGCGCAACACCCGATTTGTGCAGCCAGTGAATTGCGGTACGGGCATGGGCACGGTCATGCCGGGCGGCACCGCGGGTTCGTTACACCCTTCGGTTTCCTCCCAGACGTTTCCTTGAACGTCCCATAGGCCCCAGATGTTCGCCACTGTTTGAAAAGTTGAGTTGTTCACCGGATCAGTAAGGGTTTTTGACCCCACGATCTGGATCCCCGCTCGACTGTTCGCGCAGTAGATTGCGACCGAACTCACGACTGGGTTCCAGTCTGGGTACGCGGGTCGACAACCCTGAAGGTATCCTGGACTCTGTCCATTCAGCCCAGAATACTCGACACCGACCTCACCAGCTCGGGCAAACACCTCCCACTCTGTAGCGGTCGGCAGGCGACACCCGCAGGTGCTCGGACTAACCACCTCGTCACCCATGTCATAGCACGGTGTGTACCCATGCGACAACGAGAGTGCATTGAGGTAGGTTGTCACTTGATGACGTGATGTCCCCTGAAGTGGTTGGTCGTCACTCCTCCCAACGCATCCCACCGAATTGACTCCGCCCATCAGCGACCGATACTCACCGCAGCTGAGCTCGGTCTGGCTCACTGCTGCCGAACGCAACATGATCACGTTCGCCGCATTCGCGCCACTCCCCACCGGATACACCCCGGGAGAAATGGTTACGAAGCCAGCCGGGGTCATGGGTCCTGCGTCCACCGGAATCGACGCGTCCGACTGACCCGAGTCTGACGACCCGGAATCGAACATCCCTGAGTCAACGCTCGGGGTTGCGTCGGGGTAGACGGCGTCGGGGAACGTAGCATCTGGCGCGCCTGCGTCCGGAACCATGGCGTCTCGTGCCACAGCATCTGGCGCAAACCCAGCATCCAGCATCCCCGAGTCGATGCTCGGGGTTGCGTCGCGTGGGGTCGCATCTGGCGCGCCTGCGTCCGGATGTACCACCCCAACGTCCATCATCACGACGGCGTCGGTCGGGACGTCACCGTCCTGACCCCCCTCGGCATCCGCCACATCGGCAGCGGCGTCCGTGTCGACGCCCGCATCCGCCACTTCAGCGGCGTCAGGCGTCGTGGCGTCCTCCGCCGCATCATTCAACGTCAGGTAAATGATGGGC
>CAZYEQ010000021.1:0-2625 GCA_964646505.1 uncultured Gammaproteobacteria bacterium | reverse complement strand
CCTTCGTGTTGGCCACGACCTCATTGAGGAGTTCGGCCGCGTCGTTCGGCGTCAAATAAATGATAGGATCATCAAGCCCAATCGGGCACCCCGCCAAAATGAAAGAAAGAAACAGGACAACGTGCTTCACCATGTCAACCTCCAAGAGCATATTTAGGCTGCTCAAACCTATTTGATTGGTTAGATATTCCTAGCGCTACACGCTAAAAAACCTAAAAATATGAAAAGAGCCTGAACCACAGCCTACGCTATGGAACAACAGAGTATAGCACAAAATCGGACTTTTGTCAATGTCATAGTGGATAAGTCAAAAAAACAAAAATATGGCTATACTAAGCCATATTTTGTACACATTATACGGTTTTTTTCATTTGCTCTGCCCGCTCTAAACAACGCCTTACCCACGCACGATTATTCACATACCATTCTACGGTTTCCTGTAATCCTTCGCCAAACGGCACTTTGGCCTGCCACCCTAGCTCTGCCAAAGCTTTGGTTGGAGTAATGGCATAGCGCCTATCATGCCCTAGCCTATCGGTCACATACGCAATAGACGACTCATCTTTCCCTAATAACTCAAGAATGCGTCGGGTTAAATCGATATTCGACACCTCGTTCCCACTCCCTAGGCAATATGTTTCACCAATCTTTCCCCGACGAAGTGCCAAATCAACTCCACGCACATGATCGCGCACATGCATCCAATCGCGAATCTGTAACCCATCACCATACACAGGCACGGTTTGCCCATCGAGTAAGCGTGTGATAAATAAGGGAATAATTTTTTCAGGATACATGTGTGAACCGTAGGTATTTGAGGCGTTCGTGATTGTCACTGGCAATCCGTATGTATGGTAATACGCACGCACCAAATGATCAGAGGCTGCTTTTGAAGCCGAATATGGACTTCGCGGATCATAGGGTGTGGTTTCAGTAAACGGCGCGTCATGTGGCCCGAGAGCGCCAAACACCTCGTCGGTAGATACATGGTGAAACCGAATATTTTTTTGTCGAGCAACACGAAGAAGTGTTTCGGTACCAATAATATTCGTGCGTAAAAACGCACCAGGGTCAGTAATAGAACGATCGACATGACTCTCAGCCGCAAAATGCACAATGGCGTCCACCCCTTCTGTAGCTTTTCCTACCGCATCACCATCGGCAATGTCAGCTTCAATAAACCGATACCGGGCATCGCGCGCTACCGACATCAAATTTTCCGTATTACCCGCGTAGGTAAGCGCGTCAAGCACAGTAACCGCATCTTCAGGATACATTTCAAGCACATAGCGCACAAAGTGCGATCCAATAAATCCGGCTCCGCCGGTCACAAGAATATGCATACAGGTTATGTATGTTTTAATTTCTTTTTTTCTTTTTTCTCCATAAGTTCAAACGGATAATCATCACCCGAACGAAACTGTCGATTAGAAAAATACACGATCACGGCTGGCTTACGGCTCTTATTTTTTGTGGCCACTGCCACATGCGGCGGCACATGGATAATACCACTCTCATGGGTCAAGGTCATGGCAGACTCCTCACCCGTACCCATTTGTTTCACCATAAACTCAACCGTTCCTTCTGTAACAAACTGAATGAAACTTGTTTTTTTGTGAAACACATTACCTGTTACCACACCCGGCATAATCGTGACACGTGTCACATAGACATCGCCCACCTTTACCGTTTCAAGCATACGCCCTGGCCGAGAAGAGTCTTTCAAAAGGACATATCGCTCAATAAAATCTCGTGTCACCATACATCTCCATTACTCAAATCGCTTAATAAGGTCGCTTGGCGATTCATCGCCTGGCGCGTCTACAATCGCGTGCATACTACGCCCACCATCATTGTGCCATCGTGGTAACACATGCATGTGCACATGTGGCACGGCCTGTCCACCTGCCGATAAGTGATTCCATCCAACCGTAAACCCGTCCGGGCGAAGCACATCACTAATTCGTTTCATCACCTCTCGCACACCGCTCATAAAAAAAGCGAGCTCCTCATCGGTAAGCTCAAATACAGTTTCGACCGCTCGTTTTGGCACCACAAGCGTGTGCCCTTTCGCAATTGGGTGAATATCAAGAAAGGCAAATACCTGTTCATTTTCAAATATCTTGTATGAGGGAATGTCTCCTCGAATGATTTTAGTAAAAACGGTTTCTGACATATCACATATATCAATTACCGACATTGTACCCTGGTTCCTGCCCCCCTGCAAGCCACCACACCCAGTCAGCATTTTCTTGCTTGTTTTTTAAGAGCAAATCAATCTCGCGCTCAACGCTTGGCGGCACGCTTCCTTTTGGCACAAGGACAGCACAACTACTCGCGCCTGTCGCTTTTTTTGCCTCATTAAAAACGCGTAGAAACTGAACCTCTTTGCCCTCTGTCAGTTCACTATATAATCGCACACGTTCAGGTTGACCAAACAACCGATCAATAGGAAACCCACCACCCACCAAAGTTCCTTGGGAAACATATTCAATTGGAAGAAGCGACCATGTGTCAGCGAGCACACAGGTTGGCGCATGCGAGGCAATATCGTTCGCGGCTTCAACCGTTGTCACTGCCACCACCTGCATATCTGGCCCACTCGTCCAGGCCGACACACCGACC
>CAZYEQ010000020.1:11325-13946 GCA_964646505.1 uncultured Gammaproteobacteria bacterium | reverse complement strand
AACCCTTCGTCTCGCACGAGGGTGTTGCTTCCACCTCCAAGCACAAAAAAACGAATGCCTTCGCCTTCTACATAACGAAAGGTGGCAACGAGCATATCCGTATCAGGCACAGTCAAAAACACATCCACCGGTCCACCAATTTTAAAGGTGGTGTGTTTTGCCATTGGTTCGTTTAGTTTCACTGTTCCAAACGACTTAAGCATGTCTAATTGTTCTTGAGAAATCATACAAATGGCTTGTTTTCTTTCTTTTCCCCTAGTATACTAAAGCGCGCTATGAACCGCGAACTTCGCCTGCCTTTTCCTATTGCCTATATCACCCGTGACATTGAACGGGCACTTGGTATACCCCCTACCCCTGGGTTCTTCATTATGACAAATGAAACCCCATTTGGGAAGAGCATACAAAAAACTCGCTCTGACATTATTTTGTGTTCAAACAACCACATCCTTGATACCCACGACCTTATCGCTCACGAAGAAGTGCTTCGCGCGCTTCGCGAACACGCAATCACCCATATTATGGTGTTCAAGCCTACCAAAGCCATTGAACGCCTAGCAGACATGCATGGCCTTACCCTGCTCAACCCGCAAGCAAGTCTAGCTTCTTCTGTCGAAGAAAAAATTACCCAGCTTTCCTTTCTTCCAGAACTCAAAGAAGTGTTTGTGCCATTTCAAGTTATGACACTCAAAGAGGTTGGGTTTACAGGCACACCCATGGTGCTTCAATTTAATCACTCGCACACAGGGAGTGGTACACACTACATAGATAGCGCGGAAACACTTGCCACACTTTGCGCGCAATTCCCTGAACGTCCGGTGCGTACTGCTCCGTTTATTCATGGCCCCATATACACGAATAACAATGTTGTCACGTCGCGTGGCGTTCTTGTCGGAAATATCAACTACCAAATTACCGGCCTCGCGCCATTTACCACACATGCATTTGCCACGATTGGCAATGACTGGGCACTCCCGCGTCACACACTCACAGAAAAAGAAAACGGCGCGTATCATGCAATTGCGCAGCGTGTTGGGAAAGCGCTTCAGAGTCGCGGTTGGAAAGGTCTGTTTGGTATTGATGTGATCCATGACACAAAAACGGGCCAATTACATCTTCTCGAAATTAACGCGCGTCAAAGTGCCTCGGCTACATTTGAATCGTTCTTACAAGCACAGGCGGGAAACGGTCACACGAGCATGGAAGCACACCTCTTGGCGCTTGTAGGCGAACCAGTGACCAATGATTTGCAACCCATTTCCGAAGGCGCGCAAGTGACACAGAAAAATATTTTGCCCCACATGCCTATCGAAGCACAGCACACCCTTACCCAAACATTTGAACAAGAAGGGTATATGGTAACGCCATACCAAAACACCGAACGTGAACAAGACTGGCTTCGTATTCAAACAACACATGGAGGGTTTGTCGCGGCGCATGGTATAGTAAATACTCGCGGCGCGCATATTGCCGAAATCATACAACACACGCTATGAAATCACTTCACGAACAGACCCTAAAGCTCATCGACGCCTACGCCCATGTGCCTGTTGGCCGGGTGACTGTACCAGCGCCATACATGAACAACCGCAGACTCGGGCTCCGCGGATCACTGGCTGTACTTGTGGGCAAAGGTACGCCGATCGATATCGCAGAGGAAGCGCTCATTTTTGCCCTAAAAGAACATGTTGATTTGAATGCTTTGAACGAAGAACAAGCGCGCATGTTTTTAGTGAATCATCATTTGGGTGTCGATTGCTCGGGATACGCCTACCACTTGTTAGATGCGGAACTTCGCGCGCGGCGATTACCGCCACTCAAAAAAACGATTTCACTCCCCTTTGTTACAAATCCCTTGAAACGCGTATTTTGTCGACTGCAACTTGCAAAATATGTTGGCGTAAAAACATTTGCCCACGACCTTAATTCGCGTCGTGTTGCGCTCCGTGATATTGAGGCTGGCGACATGATTATTTTTTTAGATATTAACGAAGACACGGCGCGCCACCACTTGCTTGTGATACAAGAAATCACTCAGGCGCGCGAACAAACTGTACTCCACTACACCCACACCATGCACTGGCAAGCCGATGGGCATTACAAACACGGGGTCAAACAAGGCCGTATTACCATTGACAAGCCAAACGAACCACTCCTTTCTCAAACATGGGAAGAAGCAGGTAAAACCGGAGACGCAAATGAAACATACCGAGAAGCACGCCAAGCGCGGGTGGTTGATATTCGCCGTCTGAAAACCCTGCCATAACACTGGCATTTGGCACAACCATTGAAAAAAAGATGGTTTTTTGATATGCTCAAAGAAGCCCTATGATTATCCCTTCTGCCAGCATTGATATCCTTCGAACAATTTTTTTGTACTCTCTTGGTGCCTGTGTCATTGCGTTTATCTGGGCACCTTTTTTAATTCGCCTCTTATACCACTTCAACATCACGCGCAATAATCCATACGACGCAACTCTTTCTTTAGAAGGAAGGAAAAACAAAGCCGGGGTACCAATTATGGGTGGGGTACTCGTGATTGTCACGGTCGCCCTCATCACGTTCCTATTTAATTGGGAACGCCGATTTACCTGGATGCCTATTGCGGTCATGCTCCTTTC
>CAZYEQ010000020.1:0-11315 GCA_964646505.1 uncultured Gammaproteobacteria bacterium | reverse complement strand
TGAAATTCCACACCATATTTATGAAGAGTATTTGAGAACCCTTCTTTATAAGATAACCAAAGTATAAGAGGAAGTTTATATCCAGCAATATAACACATTAGATATGATGATCTGCTTAATATTTTCGGTGCCGAACGCAGAAACAGAAAACTCTCACATATTTTGCGGCTCATTCGCGTACATAAAGACCTGAAAGAGCGTATCTGGCTCGCGGCGACCCTCCCATGGTCTATGTTTAAACGCGCCAGCCTATGGCTTGGCTCACACCCTGGCCGCGGACTCCATGTACATGAAAAGCTTTTGCTTCAATTTACCGCCGGAGCCATTACCGCTTGGTGGATTTTTTTCAAACTCGCCGAAACCTGGCGCATGGTACACATTCCGTTTGACGGCTACATGAATATTGGTTTTTTCCTTATTCCGCTTATCATTCTATGCGTTATGGCCACAGCAAACGCGGTCAATGTGGCCGACGGCATGGATGGACTCGCGGGCGGATCGCTCCTTATCACCTTTTGCGCGCTCACCCTACTCGCCTGGCTTGAAGGATACGCCTCAATTGCATATATGAACGCCACAGCCGCCGGCGCCCTCATTGCGTACACGTATTTCAATATTAAACCAGCACGTTTTCAAATGGGAGACGTTGGCTCGCTCGGGCTCGGCGCGCTTTTAGCTGTGAACACGCTCGTGATGAATCACATGATTCTCCTTCCCCTTTTTGGATTTATTTTCTTTGTGGAACTTGGCAGTGTCTTTATCCAAGTGTTTGGCCGTCACGTATTAGCGCGTCGCATTTTTCGCATGGCGCCGATTCACCACCATTTTGAACTACGCGGCTGGAGCGAAGAAAAGGTGGTCATGCGTTTTTGGATTATCCATGCCGCCTTTGTCCTTCTCGGCCTTTGGATTGCACTCTATTAAAAACATGCTATAGTGAAAGTGGGGTAAGAAAGGAGATGTACGATGACGCAGAGACCGAAACAAGTTTTCCCTGAAACTGGCGACCTCATTCCTCTCACTTTCAGCGACAGAAGTTGGTCTTTGTCCCTCACCACATTACCCGTCCGCCTGGAAGATGGACACACACTCAATAGACGCATGGACAGCGTTGGTTCTCCATGGGACGGAGACGACCCACGTGTGGAGCGAGCGGTCAAATGAAAAGAGCAGAAGTAGCGAACTCCCCACGCTACTTCTGCCACATATTTTATGGCACAAACATATCTTACCTGGAACGAAAAAAAGGTTGATACAAACAATACTGAAGCCATTGAAAAAGCATATGGCACAGGTTTTGTGGCCACTCGTATCAACAAAGATGTATTTCAGCAAACCCGAAGCTTGCGCATCAACCTTGCTTCTTTTGACCTTACAAGTGAAAATCGTCGTGTGTTAAAAAAAACAGAAGGGGTTGAAATGCATATTCACCCACTCCCTTTTGCTGGGTATGACTGGTCTATTGGCAAACTCGGCAAAGATTTTTATACAGAAAAATTTGGTGATGGCACGTTTAGTGCCAATAAAATAAAAGAGCTTCTGACTGACAAAGCAAAAAGTAATTTTAACCGCCTTCTGACATTTTCATTTGAAAAAAAAATAATTGGCTACGCTATTTGTCTTGAAACATCAGAATTGCTCCACTACTCATACCCATTTTACGACTTGAATACCACAGTACCGAACCTTGGCCTTGGCATGATGCTTCGAGCAATGTTGCACGCAAAAGACAATGGCAAAAAGTATATATACTTAGGATCGTTTCAACGCCCCACCGATACCTACAAACTTCAATTTAAAGGACTTGAATGGTTTGATGGAAAAGAGTGGCAAACAAATACGGATCAGCTTAAAATATTGTCGTAGCGTATGCCCCAAATGAAAGCCTGGGACAACGAATACAAACAGAGCAAACTCCTTCATTTCCACCCTGAGCCCCAAAAAGATACACTCAAGTTTTTGAAGTATCTGAAAAAAGAACAACGTTGGCGGCCTGACGGAAAAACAGTGCTTGACGCAGGGTGTGGCACAGGCAGAAACGCCAACCATATTGCCGACATGGGTGGTACTGTAACCGGTATTGATATTTCCCCTACCGCCATTACTATTGCCAAAGAAGCCGCGCAGGAAAAAAAAGTATACGCAACCTATTACGTCATGGACATGGGCCAGGAACTTATTTTCCCTGACGCATCATTTGACCTAGCATTAGATGTCACCTCATCAAATTCCTTAACCGAAACCGAACGCGCCGCCTACCTCAAAGAAATGCATCGCGTGCTCAAACCAGGTGGATTCATGTTTGTAAAAGCCCTATGTAAAGATGGAGATGCCAACGCTAAGGCATTACTTGAAAAATCCGCTGGCAAAGAAAAAGATACGTACATCATGAAAGAACTGGGGTTAACTGAACGTGTGTTCACTCGCGCCGATCTTCTTGACACCTACGAACCATTTTTTACCGTTCTTCAATTAGAGAAAAAAGAAAGTTACACGAACATGAATGGAAGAAGTTACAAACGCCAGTTTTGGCTCCTCTATTTGCGGAAAAAATAGCTGAACCCACCCCCTTCACAAAAAGACACTTTTTCCGTACTATGGAAGGGCTATGAAACACATTCATTTTATTGGTATCTGTGGGGTAGCCATGAGCGCGCTCGCCATTGCCTTTCACAAAAAAGGGTACACCGTCACCGGTAGTGATGTTGGGTTCTACCCCCCTGTTTCCACCCACCTCGAAGAGAGTGGTATTTCGTATTATGCTGGCTGGCATCCTGAACGTGTTCTTGAACCGATCGTCGCGCATGGAGCCGAAAGCGATTTGATTGTCATTGTCGGAAATGTAGCCGGTTCGACTAACCCTGAATGGCAGTACGTACAAGAACACAAGCTCACATATCTCTCATACCCCGAAGCAGTAGCACAATTTTTTGTCCGTGAGCACTCGATCGTGACCGCAGGCACATATGGCAAAACAACCTCTGCGACATTACTTACATGGATCTTACAAAAAGCAGGCTTTGACCCAAGTTATATGTTTGGCGGACTCACCACTGACCCCCTTCCTGCTGCCACTATAACGGAAAGTATGTGGAGTGTTCTTGAGGGCGATGAATACAAATCAAGCCGATGGGACAATCGTCCCAAATTTGCACATTACAAACCAACACATCTTTTGCTTACTGGTATATCGTGGGATCATGTGGATGTGTACCCAACCGAAGCATCATACTTTGAGGCATTTCGTACACTCGTCACGAGTCTTCCCACACACGGGCTCTTAGTGGCGAATGGCGACGACCAACGTGTTCATGATTTGGCAACAACATACCAAGGAAAAACTATTTTCTATGGAAAAACTGACGCAAGTGATGTCCAATTTCATGATGTTCACCAAACCATTGATGGGCTTACTTTTACCATTACTGATAAAGGCGGAAGCTACCATGTGAAGAGCCATCTTCTTGGCGAATACCAAGCGAGCAACATCACAGGATGTTTTTCTCTTGCCAAAGCCATTGGTGTTCCGTCAGAAAAAATTGTTCAGGCAATCGCGTCATTTCAGGGCATCAAACGTCGGCTCGAAACCAGACACAAAGGCGACGTCACTGTATTCGATGACATCGCGCACTCACCTGCTAAAGCGGCGTCAGTCCTCCACACTCTCCGCGCTTTCACCAAAGGAAAACTCGTCGCTGTCTTTGAACCAAACAGTGGCAACCGTGAAAAAAATGCTATACCTCAATATACTCACGCGTTTCGCGATGCGGATGTTGTGGTGATTCCTCGACTCACCAAAATTAAAATAGACGCGCGTAAAAAAGACGTACCAATGGACGGAAGCGTACTCGCGTCAATCATCGCGGAAACTCACCCACAGGTGCGGTATATTGACGATGACAGTACGCTCGTCACGTATCTCACGGAAGCTACCCAAAAAAATGACACGATTGTGTTTTTAGGCTCACATGGATTTCGTGGCATGATTGAGGAGACCGTCCAAAAATTACAACCGTAATTATTTCCCCTCGTCAGTTACCTCTACGACGAGCGTGTCATTATTTTTTTTCAAGACTAAAAGAGAAATACCGCACATAGGACACTCTGTGACTTGACCCTCCATCATCGTTTGTGACGAGGTGTCAACTGTATTTTTACACTCAGGACATGTATAGTGCATAGTGGACTATATTAAACTCAAATACACACGTAGTATACCAACTTTTTCACAGGCATCAAGTCTTTATGAAAACACCACAACTATCATACCCCTTATTGGCACAGGCCCTCGGTATTCTTGAGGTGATATTAAAACGAGAAGATCTTCACCCCTACGGTTCACACAAAGGACGTTCTATCCCCCTCATGATAAAGCATTACACCAAAGAGGAAGGACGACGTGCGTTTTGTATTTCGTCATCCGGAAACGCGGCGCTCGCCGCCGCGCTAACCGTAGCGCAGCATAACAAAAATAATCCGGATAAGGCAATAACACTCACCATATACTGCGGTGAACACATCGATACACTAAAAAAAGAGAGACTTGAGGAAGTCACGCAAGATGATACTCGTATCACCATACAAACCGTAAGCGAACCGAAACAACGCGCGTTTCAAGATGAAAAAAATGGGGTAGCAAAAAATCTTCGGCAATCAACTGATGACTTGGCGCTCATGGGGTACCACGCGCTTGCGGAAGAATTATTAAAAATCGAAAACCTCACCGCTGTATTTGTTCCTACGTCTTCGGGTACAACCGCGCAAGGCCTAGCTCAGGCGTTTCACGACCGAGGGGTCGAAGTGGCTGTGCATATTGTGCAAACATCGGCCTGTCACCCCATGGCAGAAGTGTTTGATACGAGCGATGTACGCGCGGAATCATCACTCGCGCACGCGATCGTTGATCGTGTTGCGCATCGTAAAACCGCGCTTATTCCTTTGTTACAACAACATCATGGATTTGGGTGGGTTGTGTCAAACCAAGACATTACCGACGCGATAACCCTTACAAAAAAAACATGCGGGCTCCAAATTTCCGCAAACAGCGCCTTGTCTGTGGCCGGCTTAACAAAAGCCACGGAGCATGGGCATACGTTTTCCGGAGCCGTCGCCTGTCTTATCACCGGCGAATAAATCAATTACACACGCACGAAGAGTCGGGCTATACCGACTCTTCTTTTTTTGGCACAGAGGTATCTTTCTGAAGAGAAACATTTTCCGCAATAAACGCAGCGCCTTTTTCTTTTGCTTCAATTTTCATATTTTTAATCGCCTCCGGTACATACCCGGCATGTTCATAGGTGATGTCGTATTCTTGTTCACCCACCAAAAAGGCGTATTGTCCCTTGCTATTCGTAACAAACGTATCAACCAGTTTTTTATATGGGGTAGAAAATAATCGCACGACCGTTCCTTTGAGCGGTTTTTTGCCAGCCGCGTCATATACATGTCCCCAATCTCGCGGTTTTTTCGGCACCACAAATTTCTTAAAAAGAAGATAAAGCACGATCTGAAGAACCACAAACACAGCAGACAAGGCCATTGGTTTTACTATAAGACTACCCATCAAAACCACAAGGCCGCCAAGCGACAATGCGTGCTGGAGTGAGCGAACTCGTTTTTGACGAACAATACGCGCGGGTGTTTTTCTTTCCACACCAATTGGGTCAAGAGGAATAGGGTACCCCAGCCCGACACTTCCCTCTTCAACCGCGATACGCTCGCCATGGTATACCTCAACATACGGGCCATCATGTAACAGGTCAGCTGGAATAGCCTCACTTGGCCCAAATCCTTCTTTCAAAACTTCAATAAAGTATTCACCAGGTTCTGCCAAGAATACATATCTTCCTTGAATATCGGTAACTCGTGTTTGGGCAATTTTTTTCGTATCCGCGCGTACAAGACGTACCACCGCAAGGTCAATTGGTTGGCGTGTTAAGCTGTTGTATACGGTTCCCCATTCCTTTTGTTTGGTACGACCAAGCACCAAGAGAGGCTGAAGAAAAATATAGTAGAATAACGGAACAGAAGTTCCACCAAACGCGGGAGCCAGCGCGAGTACCGGTAACGCGACCGCGGTAGGAACCACAACCCGCTCTGTCACAAATTGCACTGATGGCGTATTTTTCCAGACAAGGAAATGATCATACAAAACCTTCACTGCTTCAGTCGTGCGCGTGAACAAATCTGTTACCGAAACAGTATCTGCCCGCGTGCCTTGAGATGTAAACGAGTTGATTGGCTCAAGATTTCCACTTGGATACACAACCGCTTGATTCACGATATTGTTTGTTACAACAAACTCACCCACATCAACTGGTTTACCCTCAGAACCAGTGAGTACAATATGATAGGTACCGTTCGGCACAAGAAACGCGTAAGTGCCATCTTCATCCGTCACGGTTGGATTTTGTTGACCATATGCCTCGCCGTTCCACTGCTCACCAATGTCACCGTTGACTCCAGCAGTATAAAGCGTAACACCAATATTTTGCATCGGAGTAAACGTATCACCATTATACACCACACCACGATCCGCGCTTTCAAGTACAGCACTATGTGTGTCTGTTGTGTCACGATAATGGATAATAACTTCTCCTGAATAGGTTCCTGGTTCAGGAACCTCTATATTTGCTGAAAATGAGTCAGTATCTTGATCATACGCAAGAGGGTACGTAGTGTTGTTTACCGTAAAATCAATCAAATACACACCTTGTTCGGCTAATCCCTCACCGGTAACACCTACATTCATCACGTCACCAGCCACGCTTGCAATACGAATACTGTCTGTGTCTTTTGTCACAAACACCGGTGTTGACCCAACGCTTCCACGCGCTAATTTTGTTGAGAGCGTGTAATCAACAATAGTAGATGAAGGAATCTCGGGCTCTACAGAGCGCGGCGCGCAATCGGGAGCGGTTCGGCCACCAATGACTTTTCCGTCACCCACGGCTTTGTGCGAATTTTGCCATAACAGAAAATTATTCTGCTCAACACCGTTTTGGAATAATTTGAAGTAAATTTTATGTCTCCAAAGCGCTTCAAGATACAGCATGTCAATTTTGACCCGCTCCTCAACACACTCTTTCGATACCTCAACCACAACATCATTATAATCTTTATCAATATCATTTGAGTCTTCATAAAGAAGACGTTGAACGTCTGTTGCGTAATCAACTACCCGTACGTTTGGACCGCCCATATGACGCTCGCTTCCGTCAGGGTTTACAATATATATATCATACGACATGGTATTGCAATCAAACGCGCACATATTCCCCTCTACCGGAGTGAATATGGATGGTTCTGTTGATGACACACGTACTGCTTGTGGAATGGGCGCAGGGGGGCGTACAGCTGGCGCAGGTGGTGCTGGAGGGATGTCAACAGGGGCAGGTGGTGCCACAGCAGGCACAGGAGAGACGTCTATATCGGTTTGGTCAGGTTCAGATGGTGCTTGCACAGGTGAAACGACCGGAGATTCTGTTGACTCAGACGGACTATGCAACTGCACGAAAGTAGGCGCGCACCCATTCGTGTAATCTAATTGAACAGATTGTGTATAAAGCGCGCCTATCCTTCCTCGGTTACTCAAAAACTTACCATATATGGTGTACGTACCCTCAGATGGTGGTAGCAAAAGATCCACCACCTCTGTTGGTCCAGAAAAAGGAATCCACGCGCCAGTAAACGGATACTCTGTACTCAACAAATACGACGTCGCTTCAGGCGAAGACATCGTTACAGGAACCACATGTGTAGTCACACACGAAGGCGCGCTCATGGAACCTGTTAGTTCGCCACCTTTATACACAAATACGCTTCCAGCC
This sequence comes from uncultured Gammaproteobacteria bacterium, assembly GCA_964646505.1. GTDB lineage: Bacteria > Patescibacteriota > Patescibacteriia > Magasanikbacterales > UBA922 > CAZQXB01. The sequence continues at coordinate 3,483 of CAZYEQ010000020.1, read as the reverse complement.
GATGGTGAAGGACTTGGTGTTGGCGATGGGCTTGGTGAGGGTGATGGTGATGGTGCTGGCGGTGGAGGGGGTGGTGGTGTTGGCGAAGGTGTGGTAGTAGCACTCACGGTGACACTTGCCGAAGCAGTGTTATTTGAAAAATTACTATCAGACCCATCATCATAAATAGTAGAAGTGTTCGTAAGTGTTCCCGTAAACGAGCCGAGTACGAAAACCCCAAGTGTCACTGACCCACTACCACCAACCGTCACCGTACCAATGGTTGAGGTACACGTTGTTCCAGCTACCGCTCCATCCGCGCAACTCCATGTTCCAACACTTGAGGCACTCTCAAATATCGAACCAGTTGGAATAGTAGTCGACACATAGGTACTTGCTGCGGCCGAATCACCAGCATTAGCATACGATAAAACAAATTGTACGGAAGAGCTAGAGTATGTCGAGGTAGGTGTGCCTGTATTACTAAGCGAAAGATTAGGTGCTGTCGGCGTCGATGACCCTGTAAATCCAAAATCCATAGAATTAAACACCATTCTGCTATTTTCTGGATACGGACTTATGCGGGCCACAACCGAGGTAGCAAACGCACCCGAACCCATAATGGCGTCTGAATCAAGAAAATTATCGAGATCATCGACGCCGTCATTCCCTACATCTGGAGTTGTGGTGGAAAAACCGGATAGTGCCGCCTGCTCCATAGGAATGACTAGGCGGTAATTTGAATAAGGAGAGATACTGGTAAATAAATTGGTACTCGTATTCGTTCCAAAGTAGTATGAACCATTTTCAGTTGTGGTTGTTTGGCCCAACATTGAGGAAAGTTCATCGGTATATAATCGAATCACCACCCCTGAAATACCAGGCTCGCCCGGATCCTGTACACCATCAGCATCCAAATCGTTCCAAACCCGATCACCAATTTGCGGAGTATTGGTTGTAGCATACCTCATAAACGCAACATTGACGCTCGAACTCGGACTTTGCAAAAAAGCTACATTTGGTGTCGAACTTGGTGTAGAAAACCCAAACTCAAGTGACGTGGTTGATATATTAAACACACTTAAACGCACATCTGTGCCCGGTGTCACTGATAAACCATATTGACCATTACTGTCTGTTCGACACGCGTCTAATAAACCACCTGAACCAAAGGCTTCAACAACGACATCTGGCACACCGACCTCACCCACATCAAAAATACCATTTCTATCAGCATCAATGTATGCCGTTCCAGTGATGTTCGTTCCAGAACACAAGGGCGGGCGTGCAAATGGGATATAGTTATTATTGATCTGAGTCGATGATGATGGTGTAAAATCAAATGTAAGATAGTACGGATTTGCATCACACCCTCCACGGACATATGTAGAGGTTACTGAAGGCGCTATATTTACGGAACCACTCGTCGATGTAGAGTACGGACCGGCTTGTGGTGGACACAAGGTACTCGTGGTATATCCCGGAGGCGCCGTGATATTCATAGTATAGACACCGGAAACAAACGGGGTTCCTGTAGCTAGCCAGGTGTATATTCCGGTGTTATACAAATAACGTTCTCCGTAGTGAACGTAGCCAAAAAGACCTGTGTTTAAGGAAAACGTTGTTGTTCCACCAGAAGGGGAGGTAATGGTGAGTCCGCCACCGTACAAAGGACGAAATCCGTCTGTTTCATCATAAAAAAGACCATTAGGGTCAACAGGAAGGTTTTGCAAATCTGCCAAATAACTTTCCTCTTCCACATACTTTGGCGTAAATGGCAAAGCAAAAAAAAGTAAAACACTGAGAATACAAAAAAGAATAACCAAAACAAAGCTTTGCCTCCTTTTATCAAAGAAAAAAGAAATAATTTTCATGCTGAACAATCAGAATTTACTTCTATAAATATACCACACGGCGAGCCGCTCATTCCAGAAACATTATACACAGCCGCCTCTTCTTATGTGTGGGCGATGGTTATGATGTTTTCTCCTTCTTCAAGAGAAGAACGCTGTCCTTTCTTCACAAAAAACTGCTCGGTTACATGGAAATGTGTTTTCTCGAGCATGGTTTTAAGCTCTTCCTCTGAAAATCGATAGTACACGCGCTCACCAAGCGACTCCCCACTCCCAATTTTCCACGGTACGCGCAAATTTTTTTGACCCGGTAGCCAGGTAAATGCTCCTGAGGCGATTTTTTCTTTTACCCACGCGTTGTCTAAATTCCAGTTCAGCATAAGAAGTTTCCCTTGTGGGGCAAGCACACGGTACATTTCTTGAAGCGCGGCACGCTGTTTTTCTTCGGTTGGCAAATGATGAAACGAGGCAATGGCGTATACCACATCAAATGAGGCATCAGGATACGGCAAATGAGTCATCTCCCCTACTTGAAAATCAATATCAGGAAATTGTTTCCGAGCCAATCGAATAAGTTCTTCGCTCTGGTCAACACCACTATAATCAACAAGGATCCCTTCAAATAACTGAAAAAGTCGGCCATTCCCACACCCTACATCAAGGATACGGCTCCCTGTTTGGAGAAAATGATAAAACACCGGGTCTTTCAAATCGTCCCATAAATATGCTCGCGTGCCTGAAAAAAGATCGGCCACACGGTTGTATACCTGTTTATTTTGTTCAATAATCTGATCAGCATCGTTCATACATCGCCAAATGAGAATGAGTGCAGTATACTCAATCTATTCTTGAACCACAATATATATGGTACTTACCGTTTGCATTACCGGCGCAAGTCGAGGTATCGGTCGCGCCCTGGCCGAAGTATATGCTAAAAAAGGCGCAATACTTGTTTTGGCGAGCCGCGCGGGCGAAGAACTCGACAAGCTCCCCACGGCATTAAAAACAGTAGGCGCAAAAGAAGTGTACACCATTCCTTGCGACTTTGCGCGTGATGGAGCCCAGGTATTAGAAACATTTTTACAAGAAAAAAACCTTGCACCCGACATTGCTATGTTGAATGCAGGGCTTGGTGCGTATGGCGCATTCACAAGTATTCCTGACGAAAAAAATAAAGAAATGATTGGTGTAAACATTACCGCGCTCACCTCACTCGCCCACTTCTTTGCCCGCACGATGAGTACGCGAAAATCAGGAAGTATTCTTTTGACCGCTTCTACTGCTGCCTTTGAGCCCGGCCCTCTTATGGCGACATACTTTGCCACGAAAGCGTATGTACTGTCGTTTGGGTTGGCGTTGCGCGAAGAACTGAAGGCACACGGTGTGCATGTATCAGTGCTTTGCCCAGGGGCCACAAGCACAGGGTTTAGTGCGGGTGCTCACGCCGAACACACCTCGGTGTTTAACGCAAAAACCATGGATACACCTGAACATGTGGCAAAGGCTGCCCTAAACGGCATAGCAGCGAACAAAGCCATTATTGTCCCAGGACTTAAAAATAAACTGACGGTGTTTGTCACACGATTCGTATCACGTTCATTCGCCGCCAACATTGTTTTTCGCTCTTTTTCGAAAACATAACAGTGGGATG
>CAZYEQ010000019.1:5838-14352 GCA_964646505.1 uncultured Gammaproteobacteria bacterium | reverse complement strand
TGGCGGACACAAATGATTATCAGGTAACGCTATCCGCAACTACGACAGCGTATCACTATGTTGTCCAACTTATAGAGGACGCAACACTCAAACGACAATACCCATTTGGTATCTTTGTTTCCGACCTCGACTTTGTGGCAAATCCCGATGAAACAAATTACTTCTTTCCTCGCATTGTGACGGAACTCCGAAAAAAGATTGTCTTCAATTACTACTTTGCGTTTCATGACGGCTTCTACAATATGTTCAACGGACAATACTCAAGTCCGTCCTCAAACGCATTAGACATTACATTCAAAAGTATGTCGGGAGACGGACAATACAATCTCGATGTAAAAGTATTTTCCGCAAGTGATCCGAGAGTAAAATCATTCACGAGTGCTATGCGTCCCTATATCGTCGCACTCCTGTGGCTATCGTTCGCCTTGTATGTGGTCTTTCGCATAACGCATCTATTTAGTGATAACGAATAGCGTATGTTTACTTTCATTGAATCAATTCTTGTAAAAATTATCTCACTATTACCCGACGCCGATCCGAATAACACCGTTATTACAGCCGTCACAAACGCATTTGCCACCATGGCACCGACATTCTCGCAAATCGACCTTGTCTTTCCGATATTTGTACTGTTCAAAGTATTGCTCCTCGTGATGTTCGTGGAAATGACAATCTTCTTGTTTACGCTCATTTTACAGATCGCAACATTCTTTAAACCATAACCTCTATGATTACTATTGTCACAGGAAAACCAGGAGCAGGAAAAACACTCTTCATGACCTACAAAGCTCTTGAGATGTTTCTCAAAGGCTACGACGTATACGCAAACTGGAAACTTGATTTCACGAGATACGTTCTTCGAAAACAGATTGATCTCAAAACCGTCGGGCGTGTCTACTTTTGGTCTGAAATACCCGAACTCTTACATATTAAAGGCGGACAGATATTTATTGATGAAGCGCAAGGATACTTTGATAGTCGTGAGTGGCTCGACATGCCACCGTCGGCAAAACAAAAGTTTTCAGCACATAGACACGATGTGAAAACAGATGAAAACGGAAACATTATTCCACTCGATATTTGGGCTGGTGTGCAACACACAGGAAATATCGACAAGCGTATTCGAGACCTGGGACAGCATTATTTGGAAGTACGAAATATCTTTCGCCTCGTATTTATGGCGTCGTACTTCGAACTTCACGACCTCAAAGACGACATTGTAAAACGCCGAGCAGTAAAACGAACATTCTTCGTGATGAACAAAATGAAAGCAGATTGCTACAACACACACGAAGCCGTGAACTTTATCGAGTACCCCGAGTTTCCATACCACCGAGAATATCCAAACACACTCTCAAACGACAACACAGGGCTTATTCCCGACACACCACACACTCCACCATATTCGAAACAGCAACGCAAAAAAGGGAGTGGATCCTTTTAGGAACCACTCCCGACCTGTTCTACTTGTTTGATGTAGAACAGGTGTACCCGTTTCGGGTACTTTCGGACGGTCGTACCGTCCTTGTCTTTCCTCTCAATGATAATGAAAGACTGAAGAGCTTTTTCGCCCTTCTTTACTTGGTAGCCCATTTCGAGCCATCGATTATACGTCAAACAATTACTTTTTGGATCGTAATTATTCGCGTCCTCTTCGCCGAAGCCGTACTCCACGTTCCCACCGAAGGAGCCTTGCATCACGATCTGAGTGACGACCTCGGCTTCCGATTCGGAGAGTCCCCACTCGATGATGTCGATGTCCTGGATCCAGAATCTGCTTGCGTACAAGGTCGGAAGTAATTTCCGAACCTTTCCATGTGGAAACGATTGCGTTTTCCATAGAAATAAAAAATACAGCCGAATTGATAACATCCGACGACAAGGCTGTTTATTGCCGTATCGGACAAGACAGAAACAAGCGTCTGATAGCTTGCTTTAGTCAAGGTGGAGACTTGCTACTACCTTTACCAAAGAAAAGCTGACGCTATACTGCCTCACCCTGATACGGAATATGAGCATTGATTTACGGTATCCCGTACCGAATGGATACCGTCCCTCTGACAAACAATCTTTTTTTGGCGGCTGCCCGACGACGAAAAAAGATTGTTTGTGAGCGGTTTGTTGGTACGAATGAAATTACTCTCTTAACTTGATTATATCCACACATCTAACGAAAAGTACTTATGGCATATCCCTACACCCTCAAGGTTGTGGTGTCGGGAAAGCAGGTTGAAGTGTACAAGTACACGAAAGAAGTTTGGCGGGATTTTGAATCAAAACCACACAGTGAAAAACCTCACAAAGAGCCGAAGCAATTAAACATGTTTGAACAAGAAGAGTTAAGAAAAAAGAAAGTGCAGTATTCCATAAACAGAACCAAAACCGAGATACGCCGTCTCGTAAACTCGAACCCCCATCTCAACAAATTTATGACCCTGACTTTCGCCGACAACGTAACCGATCTCAAAACTGCGAACTACTTGTTCAATCAGTTTGTTAAACGTATCTCATACCGATACAAGAATTTTGAATACTTCGCTGTCCCTGAATTTCAAAAGCGTGGAGCCGTTCACTACCACGTGCTTTGTAACCTTCCATACGTTGAAATGGACGCACTTGAATACACATGGGGGCATGGCATGGTAAACATCCGCAAAGTCGACGAAGTAAACAATCTCGGGGCGTATATGAGCAAGTACCTCGGCAAAGAATTATTCTCTGGTCGAATGTTTGGCAAGAAAAAATTCTTTCGCTCACAAACACTCAAGGAACCTGTTGAACTTATCTCATGGTGGGCGATGAAATTTATTGATAAGTTTCTTTCGCTTCTCAAGCCAGTATTTGAAAAGAAGTTTGAAAGTGAATATATCGGCGAGGTGGAATACACAGCGTATACGCTTGATCGTATTGTATTCAAGGACGGCATATTAAATCCTGCGGTGTTAATGGGAACGGTATGGTAAGTGAAGCCCGTATAAAAGAGCTACAACTTATCATAAAGGAAGAGTACGGCGAGGATATAAGTTACGAAGAAACAAGTATTTTAGCGAATATACTCGTTCGATATTTTAGCAATCTTGAGAAGGCATATTTATCTTGCAAAAAGAAAGAAATATGGTAAAATATTTGTGCTACCCAATATACATTTTAGACAAAAGCTTTTTATATTTGTCCCCAGTAAGGGGCGGTTCTTGCCGATAAATATAGGCTTTTGTCTTGTTTATTGGGTAGCCAAGACCGTCCCTTTTTGTTTACAAAAAATATATGCAATTTACAAAAGAACAAGTTCAATCATTTAAGGCATTATACAAAAAAGAATTTGGCGAGGAATTAACAGATGAGCAAGCTCAAATAGAGGCTAGTGATTTAATAGACATGCTCAAGGTTGTGTGCAAACCTGTAAAAAAAGAAACGTATGAAAAATTTGCAAGAGAAAGGACAACAAATAAATAGTGGCACCAGACAATCCATTATTTTTTGTCGTGTATCCAGTAAAGAACAAGAAGAAACTGGATACTCTTTGCCTGCTCAAGAAAAATATTTGAAAGATTATTGTGGCAGAAATTCAATTCGCATTGAAAAAATATTCAAGATATCCGAAAGTGCGAGTGGTGAAAAGCAACGAAGTAAGTTTGCTGAAATGATGGGATTTATCGAGAAGCATGATATCAAAATTATTGTATGCGAAAAAGCCGACCGTCTCACAAGAAACTTCAAAGACATGGTAGCGATAGATCAATGGCTTGAACATGATGAAAAACGAGAAGTCCATTTGGTAAAGGATAGTCTTATCATGCACCGTGGGTCAAAATCCCAAGAAAAACTTAATTGGGGTATTCGTATTTTGTTTGCAAAAAACTATATCGATAATTTAAGCGAGGAAGTAAAGAAAGGTCAGAAAGCAAAAGTTGAAGAAGGATGGTTACCAGTGCGTCCACCACTAGGATATGCCACGATTGGCGAAAAAGGACACAAAACGCACGTTATTGATACCACAGAGGCTCCACATATCAAAAAGATGTTTGAACTGTATTCTACGGGCAATTACTCGCTCAAAAAACTATCTGATGATTTGTACAATAATGGCTTTCGTTCAAAAAGCGGTAAAAAGGTCGGTAAAAGTACACTGCACCGACTTTTGGGCGATCCATTCTATTATGGACGCTTCCGCTGGAAAGGTAAGGAATATGCTGGTAAGCACGAGCCTATCATCACGAAAGACATATATAACAAAGTGCAGGATATTATGATACGACCAATAAAGTCTCCAAGATACAGAAAACATCTACCCCTGTTTAAAGGCAAAATAAAATGTGGCGAGTGTGGTGGTACAATTACATGGGAACAGCAAAAAGGCTCATGGTATGGACATTGCAATAAGTACAAGCCTTGTTCACAAAAGAAATACATAAAACAAGAAGACGTAGAGGAAATGCTTGTACCCCTTATTATTAAAATTTCACCCAAGACCGTGCGTGTATTGGATTGGCTGGCAGATTCGCTCAAAGATACTCATGAGGATCAAAAAGAATACTCCGAAACAAAAAATAAAGACTTGAATATCGAACTTGAGAAAATAAACAAACGACTAAGCACAATCTATGATGATAAGGTGGACGGCGTAATTTCCATTGATTTTTACAATCAGAAATTTGAAGAATACGTAGAAAAGAAAGAAAAAATACTTGAACAAATAAATAAGCTCGAAGACAGTACAAATGACTTCTACAAGAAAGCTGTCGCAATCCACGAACTTGCATATCGAGCACGCCATCTACTTTTAAGCCCAAATACACAGGTAGAAGTAAAGCGAGATATATTAAGTGATATTTTTTCGAACTTTGAACTAAAAGACGGTAAGATAAGCGAAAAATACACTCCTGAATTTGAATTTTTGGAAAAATGGATGCCGAAGCTCAATGAAACTTTCGAACTGCAAGAAAATGGCTCAACAAAAGAAAAAACAGGCTCTTGCGAACCTGCTCGTTCTGTTTTGCTCGGGGACAGGGATTCGAACCCCGATATTCAGGACCAGAACCTGAAGTCCTACCGTTAGACGATCCCCGAATGTGCACAAAGAATATACGTCTTTTTTGCGATTTCGTCAAGGTATTTCATTCCATTATTTCTGCCCCAGTTGGAATACTTGTAAGAAATCTATCACTCACTATTACAAGTTGATTCCAGTGCCATCCATGGGCAAAAAATACTGTTTCATTAAGGATGTGTCGTTTTGTGCCATTTTCCAAACGATATACCAATGGCTCATTCGCGCTTTTCACCAGTGATCCTTGAGGGAGCGCGCGTTCATTTTTTGTGGGAAAAAAACCTAGCCCTACTTCTTCGCCATCACTATACCCATCTCCATCACTGTCGCTCAAATAGAGGACCGTCCCGTATGTAAGTTCATCATGTTTGGTGAGCCCATCTCCGTCCCCATCGCTCTCCGCGCTTATGGTAAGCGTGGGGTTTGTAAAAAGTACCGTCGGCACTCCATTGGCCGTTTGCTGGTTAGGGAGGAAATCGTGAAGCGCGTTCATAATAGTTTCATACGAGTAGCGGTACCCATGACCACCACTCGTAACGCCTGGTTCCTCGGTAATAAATTCTTTGGTGTTCTCGTCGATGCCAGATAGAACCACGGTATGGTAGTACGGCCCACCATCTCTAAAACGCGGGTTCTTTAATGCCTTGCCGTAAGTAAGCGCAATCACAGGGTGTCCGGCCCATAATTCTTCTTTGATATTTTCAAGTGTTGGATTTCGGACGATCTGTGCTTCCCAAGGGTAGTAGGCGTTTATAAGTCCAGCAATAACGTCTGCGGACTCATCAAGACTTTTTCCAAATCGATGTTCACGAAGTTTGAGGGCAAGCCTGATAGCTGACATGCTTTTGCTTTGATCAAGGGTGCGTTTTCCGTAGTAAGCATCAATCATTGAAATCACCGTTTCCTCACACGCGTTTTTCCATGGTTCTATCCATGAGCCATAGGGCGATTGACTGGTGTATGGTACACGCAAATCGACAAATGTGTTTTCTGCGGCTTTTGTGGGTAATGGTACAAATGTGCCAAAGGAAAGTGCAATCAGGAGTAGTGGAAAAAGTCGCATAGAAGGGCATCAAGAGGTAGCAAGTTGACCACCAAATGCCGAGGCGATCGCGTTCATATCGGCATCGGCTGCTCCTGCCTGTTCTGGAACCTCAACAAGCAGCTCAACTCGCCCGCCAAAATGTTCGTGAAAAGCGGTATCCAGTGTTTGTTTCGCGCCCTTGAGGCCCAACGTGTCTTTATGGAAGGCGTAGGGAACAGAAATGGTAAGCGCGCGTCCTTCCGCGCGAATGACCTCGGCCATGTGAAGAACAGATACGAGCGACGGGGATTTGTTTTCAAGTGCTTTGACCATGCTTTTAAACATGGCCTTAGCTGTATCGAAAGAAAGTTCCGGCAGGTGGTGTTCATGTGTCGGCTTTGCTACTTCCTCTTTGTTCGGCACAAGTGTTGGTTGCGCGGGTGGTTGTGGGGTTGCTTGCGGTGTTGTGGGTACTGTTTCAGATACGGTTGCCACTACAGGATTTTTCTCAACCGCTGGTTTGGTGTGCTGTGGCTGAACCGTTGTTTTTTCTGGTGTGGGGTGGGGCGTTTCGGCTGTTGGTGTATTTTCACTCCAAAAAATAGTCAAAAGTTCAAGCGGAAGTTGCGCAACGGGACTTTTTTGAATATCAGCGCGAGCGCGTAAGAGCGCCTCGGTGAACTCAACTAATTGTTGCGCGCGAACTGTTTTTCCGAGCGATACCGCGCGTGTCGTGGTTTCGGTTGGTAGGTTGCGCGCCACCTCAGTCGTGTCGCCTTCAACACGGCCAATACACATGAGGCGCATAATCATAACGGCATCGTCCGCAAAGTCATACCACGATGTTCCGGCCTGATCAGCTTCGTCGAGTGCCGTAAGCGCGTCTTTGGTGCGTTTTTGGATGGTTGCTTCTAAAAAATGCAACGCCAGGTCAAGATTGTGAAAAGGAAGAATGGCTCGCGCGTTTTCACTTGTGATATGCGTGGCTCCAATGGCCAGGAGCTGATCGAGGATACTCATGGCGTCGCGCACGCAGCCATCACTTTTGCTGATGATGCGAGTGAGGGGTTCTTCGTCAATCGTTATACTTTCTTTTTGAGCAATATCAAGCAGGTGAGTGTGCATGTCTGAAAAGGGCATTTTTTTGAACTGAAATCGTTGACAGCGCGACAAAATCGTTTCAGGAATTTTGTGAAGTTCGGTTGTCGCTAACATAAACAAAACATGATTCGGCGGCTCTTCTAATGTTTTCAAAAGCGCATTAAAGGCCGAGGTCGAAAGCATGTGCACTTCGTCGATGATAAACACCTTATACTTCGATTTGGTTGGGCGAAAGCGCGCGTTATCAATAATGTGTTCGCGTACGTGGTCAACGCCGGTGTGGCTGGCTGCGTCAATTTCAACTACATCAAGGGCGCGGCCAGTGGTAATTTCTTCGCATGTGCGACATGTATTGCATGGCTCACTTTCATCTTTTTTCCGTTGTTCGCAATTCACTGCTTTTGCGATAAGGCGAGCGGTTGTCGTTTTGCCAACACCGCGTGGCCCAGAAAACATATAGGCATGGCCAAGGGTGTTCGTGCGAATTTGGTTGGTGACGGTTTGAATAACATGTGTTTGTCCGGTTACGGTAGCAAATGTTTGGGGGCGATATTTGTGATACAGTGCCATACGTTTGTATAAGAATGTGTAGTCTGTAGTATATCGTAGTCTTTTGGATGAGGAAAGACCGAACAGGTTAGTTTGAACGTGAGTATTTGTATCATTTTTTCGCCCTGTGCATAACCTATTGCCCTCGTAAAAGCCCTATGCTATAGTGTGGGTACTACACCGTAGTATATTTAATATATTTATATTCATCGTGTTATGCCACGAAAAGCAAATCCAGCGCTCCTTAAGCCACTTAAGTTATCACCAACACTTGAGGCAGTGACTGGTCCAGGTCCAATGCCACGCGGTCAGGTGATGAAAAAGGTATGGGAATATATTAAAGCAAAAGGATTACAAGATTCAGTAAACAAACGCGATATTAACGCAGACGAAAAGCTCAAAGCGCTTTTCGGTGGCAAATCAAAGGTAAACATGTTTGAAATGGCAAAACTCATTTCATCACATGTGTCAGATCCAGATAAAAAATAAGTGATACTAAAAACACAGTAAAAACACCGCGAGGCCTCGCGGTGTTTTGTTTTCTTAGGAATATGCGCTACACTACGTTTATTAAGATATACCTATGTCCACTACTCCTATTGATACCTACAATTTCCGACAAATGATTATCGACAGTCCAAGCCAATTTGAGGTTGGGATGTCACTCGCCAAAGGTATTCGAGTGCCAGGTACGTTTGCGTCGGTTATGATTTCGGGTATGGGCGGTTCCGCATTGCCAGGGGATTTGCTCCGTGCCTATATCGCGGATGTCCTGCGCGATCGGCCTCAAGAG
>CAZYEQ010000019.1:0-5828 GCA_964646505.1 uncultured Gammaproteobacteria bacterium | reverse complement strand
TTCATGCTGTATGAAAATCGTTCATATCGCATTCCAAAACATGGTACACGCGATACGCTTCACATTATTTCATCGTATTCCGGCAATACCGAAGAAACCATTGCTTCTTTTGAAGACGCGCTGGCGAAAGGGTTACCATGTATTGGTTTTTCAAGTGGGGGAAAACTTCAGGAACTGTGCCAGGCAAACGGCGTGCCCCATGTCATACTACCAATTCCAATGCCTGGGTTTCAGCCACGTATTGGTACAGGGTACTTTTTTGGCGCGCTTGCGCAAATACTAGTAAACCAAGGTCTTTTGCCTGATACGCTAGATGTACTTCGGTCTGAAACAGAGGATCTTACAGCAGCACTTTCGGTTGTTGAGGAAAAAGGGAGAGTGCTTGGGGAGTCCTTGAAAGGGAAAACTCCTGTGGTGTATGCGTCAGACCCATATGACGCAGTCGCTATGGTGTGGAAAATTAAACTGAACGAAAACGCGAAGGTACCTGCGTTTTGGAATGTGTTTCCTGAGGTAAATCACAATGAAATGGTAGGGTTTACACATCCACAAGCATCGTTTTGTGTTATTATGCTCCGCGACCCTGGAGCAAGTAAGCGTATACTCGCCCGTTACACAGCTACAAAAAATCTTTTAGAAAAACAGGGGATTGAGGTCGTGGTCATTGATCTGGCGACAAAGAGTGTATTTTTTACCATGTTCGAGAGTATTCTCTTAGCCGATTTTACCTCATATTATCTGGCGTTGTCGTACAACCAAGACCCTGCGCCTGTGCCTATGGTTGAGGAGCTGAAAAAGATGCTTCAATCACATGCTCCATAGCGCACCACGATCCTTCTATTCCTTTTGGAATAAGCACTGATACTTTATCGCCAGGTTTCCCTCGGTAAAACGTTACAGAGGCGGTGAGTACTTTGTATGGTTTTCCATTCACAACCACGTGCCATTGGCCTGTGCTTGGGTCAAGAGAAAGTTCACCGGTCACTCGCTCGCGTTCAATTTGCGCGATTTGTTTGTAAATAAACGCACCGCTTGGCGTAATAGTGAGTTTCATTTTGTCGCCTTCGACTAATTTTGATTTACTTGCGTAGTTAGGGGGAACAGAAAACTCTTTTCCGTCTGTTGAGCGCATCGTATTGCCTGTAAAATCTCCCTCGAGTACTTGAATGTTTGCCCCCTGCGCCATGGTTTCGAGATGTGGCCGAAAATCTTGAGCACCGTGGGTGTCGCCGTTCACCACGCGCAATAGTACATCAAGTTCATCTTTCATGCGGTAAATCACTTGTTTGATGAGTTTTGTATCGAGCTTCGATGTGCTTAGCGGTGTGTCATGTCGAGGCGGTTCGGATGTTGGTTGTGTGCCAGTGAGAGATGGTAGGGGAAAGGTTGGGGTTGGTTCTGCGGCTGGGTCAAACGAAGAAAATGATGTGTTCATATGAGTGTTACTTTGGGTATGAATTATTATAAACTTGATTCAACGATATCCGTTTTTGCTTTTTGCTCAGCAATACCAATTTGGGTGCGTTCCAAAATTTCTTCCTCCACAATACGGCGGTCGCGGCCAAACGTAAGACGAGACAGTTGTTTAATCGCAGCGGCTAATTTTTTATTTCCCTCTTTGAGAGGGTAGGTCTGCATGTTAAACGGTTTGCTCGCAGTATTGTCGATAAGGAGCTTGGTGTAACAGGTGAATTGCGGTACGTTTAACAGGTCGTAGGGGCCAAAAGTTGGAGCGAATTCTTTTGCAAGAATGTCAGTGTCTTCCGGGCCTACACGAAAGGCAGACATGGTACCGGCGTTTCCAAGAACAGCCTTACGAATGTCATCCCGTCCTTTTTCATCTACGAGCTGACCCATGTATTGGTGAGCAATAATAAGATTGAGGCGGTATTTGCGTGCTTCAGAAAGGATAGTCGCGATAGAATCGGTCACAAAATTTTGGAACTCGTCGATGTAGAGGTAGAAATCGGAGCGTTGTTCTTGTGGGGTATCAGCTCTGCTCATTGCTGCCATTTGGAGTTTCGCCACAATAATAAGGCCAATAAGTTTCGCGTTAATTTCTCCAGTCGTACCTTTGGCTAAGTTGACTAAAAGAATTTTTTTGTTATCCATCACGTCGCGAAAATTAAAACCACTTTTTTGTTGACCCATGATGTTGCGCATCATTTCATTTTCAACAAAGCGTCCCACTTTCGAAATAAGGTAGCCAAGCATTTCTGATTTGTGAAAATCGCTCGTTTTGGCCATTTCTTTTTCCCAAAACGCACGTACTACCGGATCTTTTACCTTCACCAGATATTTTTTCACATACGCATCGTCGGTAAACATGCGTGGAATGTCGATCACTGTCCCAGGGTTTTCAATGTCGGCCATGAGGGTAAGCATGACATTGCGCATGTTGTGTTCAAACATTGGTCCGATCATTTCAGGCGGGAAGAGTTTGTAAAAAATAGCAATCATTTCTCCAACCGCGAAATCTTTTTGGTCTTCGGTTTTGGCTTCAAGCATGTTGAGGCCAATGGGCCGCTCAATATCTGATGGGTTGAATATGATTACGTCCTCAGCTCGTTCTTTCGGAACGTGTTCAAGTACATCTTCAACCAAATCTCCGTGAGGATCAATTACGCATACGCCATGTCCATTGTGGATGTCCTGAATAATAAGATTGGCCTGAAAGACCGATTTTCCTCCTCCGGATTTGCCGATAATATAGTGATGACGCCTGCGATCACCGTCCTTCATGTAAATAGGGGTGTCAACTCCCCGGTAATTGACATGACCAAGCAAAAGTCCGCTTGTTGGCGCGTTGGCTGGTGGTGGCGCGCGCCGCGCGCCGAGCCATCGGATGTTCGGTGCTTCGGTTGAGTGGAGCGGTAGGTGCCACAGACTTGCCATTTCTTCGGTATTAGCTACGAAGGATCGTTTTTCATTGAATGAGCGATAAATAAAATCACGGATAAGTTGTGTTTGACTACGAGGAACTATCGCTTTCAATGTGTTTCCGTACTGGTAAAGATTATACTGACTAAACGCAGAGATAAGGTTATCAAGATTTATTTTGGCGTGCTCTGAAGATCCGGCCACAGAAAGGAGGCGAATGGTGACATCGAGTCCGCCTTTGCCAAGTTTTTCCTGAACATTTTTTATATATTCTTGATCAGCCGAGGTCGGTTCGTATTTTTTGTCACCCGCGCCATCAAGTCCGCTTTTTTTACTTGAATCACCGGCAACATTTTTTATAATGGCATGGCCAAATCCTGCCACGCCTGAACCAACATGCCCAGCAAAGTTATTTCCTTTATGTCCTTTTTTAATTTGCTCAATCAGGTGTACACCCATTTTTCGCCACTTTTTTTTCGCTGAACGAATCACAAATTGTACCGCTAAGCTTGCGCCGGGTTCGTGCATTTTTGATAAGACATTCAATATTGAAGAGAGTGGGTCAGATTCGATTTTTCGGTAGCTCTTTAATGGGGACACACGTGAACCATCAGTGGTCACATACGCACCAACGATACTGCTTTTTTGTTCAAAGCTGTTGTAGTCGAGAAGTTCTTCGATTTCAGCAAACGGGTGTTGCGCGTGAATTTGCTGTTGAATCATGCTACAAAATCGAAGCGGTGCCTCAATGTAAAACGATATCAGCCCCCCGTGTGCCACAATTTCACAAGCCATGTGATCGCTTCGCCCATCAATCCAGGCCTTGAATCCACGTTCAGCGCGAAGCCCGGCAATGGAACTAAAAAAAGTCTCGGTGAGGCCGATTTCTTCACGGATGTGCTCAAGACGGTCGTCCTGAGATGCTTGTGTGTTACTCCCGCCCTCTGAGCGTCGTTCTTTGGGAACAGTGATACGCATCACACGCCGTTCAAACATACTGGTTTGTCGGCGCCGACGTTGACGGAATCCGCGATATAAAAAGAATATGACGACAAAAGAAGTGATAGCGCCAAATGTAAATAATGCAGCGAGGGGGATGTCAAATGGTGCTTGGGGTTCAAATGACGGAATGTCGCTGTATTGATCTGCCATACCTATGGTTTAAAATTCCTAAGCTCTTTGAGGCGAATGATACGCTCGGCTTTAATTTTTGCCTCCTGCTCTAAAAAGAATTTATTAATACCAGGAAGAATTTTAAGCCAATCTAAAATGAGCTCAAAGATTTTTTTTACTTTGACCTTGGTTGATAAAAGCAGGGTACGGATTTCACGAGCGGTTTCTTCTCCTTTCATTTTAAATTCTTGCTGTTTTACTGGGGGCAGCGCCTTAAATGCTTCAAGCATACCTTCGGACATAATCTGCTCCACCTCGAGAGTAAGTTCATCGCGAACAAATGGTTTTGCCACCACTACGGTTTTTGGTTTTCGTATGCGAGAAAGAAGTCCCTCGGTCTGGGCAGTCTGTATCGGTTCAATAGTGGCGGACTGCTCAACAGTTTCCGCGCGTTCAACGACATGTTCGTTTTGTACCTCGATTGGTTTCGGTAAATCTGGCATTGGTTCATTGGGGCGCGCGTCAAGGGACGGTATGTGTTGTTCGGGACGAAACGATCCTGATGTTGGCATACAAAAAATAGTGGTGCCTCAAGTATACCAAAAAAATAGAAAAACGACGAATATGTTATTGATGGGGGATAAGTTGTTGCCCTTGTGGGGTGTCCTCTACGTCGTACCCGAGTGATGTGATTTTTTTTCGAATGGTATCGCTATCATCGTACCTTTTTTCTTTTCTCGCTATCGCGCGTTCGTCAAGCAGGGCAGTTACTTCTGCTGGTATTTCTTTTTTTGAAATAAGTTGTAGACCAAAAAGTGGCTCAAGTGCCTCAATATCATTTTGCCCGAGCGCATTTGCTTTAATGTATTCCCAAAGTAAACCAAGCGCTTTTGGGGTGTTGAGGTCGTTAAAAAACTCAGCCGTAATAGCCGCGTACGCCTCTTTATTTAGGTGCGTATGTTGAGAAAGTCGTGCTACTTGATCGCGCAAGTTTCGTAAGCCCTGCTCTGCCCCACGGAGTGCTTCAAGGGTAAAATTTGCCTGTTTCCGGTAGCTGGTTTGCAAAACAAAATACCGATAGGCAAGCGGGTCAAATCCCTGATTGGCGAGCGACTGAAGAGTGAAAAAGTTATCACCAGATTTTGCCATTTTTTCACTTCCGGTTAACAAAAATTCTCCGTGCATCCAGTAGTTGACCCATGGTTTTTTTCCTGTTACCGCCTCGGCTTGAGCAATTTCATTGGTATGGTGCACAGGAATATGATCAATGCCGCCACAGTGGATGTCAAATTGTTCACCCAGGTATTTGATGCTCATGGCTGAACATTCAATATGCCAGCCTGGAAACCCTTTGCGCCCAAACGCATCCCATTCCATCTGGCGTTTTTCTCCTGGAGCAGTAAATTTCCACAAGGCAAAATCGTGCGAGTTTTTCTTTTCACCTATGTCCACGCGCGCTCCTGCTTCAAGTGATTGTTTACCGAGCTGTGCTAATTTGCCGTAATCCGAAATGGTTGTGGTATCAAAATAAATACCGTCTGTTGTTTCGTACGTGTGACCTTTGTCAATGAGGGTTTGAACTTGTTCCTCTTGTTCTTGAATATGCTCGGTGGCTTTGCACACGACATCGGGCCGCAATATGTTGAGCGCGTCTATGTCACGCCAAAAAGCCTCGGTATAAAACGTAGCAATATCCCAAGCGGTTTTTCCTTCACGTCGCGACCCTTTCTCCATTTTGTCTTCGCCATTATCAGCGTCGTCGGTCAGGTGCCCGACGTCGGTGATGTTCATAACGTGTTTCACATTGTATCCGTTTGCTAACAGAACACGCTTCA
>CAZYEQ010000018.1:4898-14462 GCA_964646505.1 uncultured Gammaproteobacteria bacterium | reverse complement strand
GATTCGCACCGTGTTTACGGAGATGAAAAAGTGATTTTTTCTGCTGCAACGCGGTAGCTCACGGGCAGAGGTCGGTAGTGTTTAGGGGGGGTAGTGTGCTATACTTGGCAGAAGTACACATCTATGCCAGCCCCACTCAAAAAAATGAGTTTTTCCAAGGTACGTGCTTCTTTTTTCTTCATTTTGATTAGTGTACTTCTTGTAGCTTTCGTTTTTTTGTTGCGCCCGTTTTCGTACCCGCTTTTTTGGGCGGCCATACTCGCCGTACTTTTTTACCCGTTTTACGATTTCCTCCAAAAGAAAATAAAATACCAAACCATGAGCGCGCTTATTTCGGTAGTGCTCGTGCTTTGTATTATTCTTATTCCTATTACGATTGGGGTACTTTTATTGGTACACCAATCGGTTGAGCTTTATACATCAGCCGTAAAAGGCAGTTTTATTTCAAGTGATCAAATAAAAAGTATTTTAGAAAATTCGCCATTGGCACCTTTTGTTAACATTACCGAGCTGAATCAGCTGTGGGCATCGTATGTAAACGACGCGACAAAAACAGTGTCTGGTTTCTTTTTTCAAAACACAAGGGCTCTCGCGAATGTATTTTCAAACGTAAAAGATGTGACGCAGTCTTCTGTATGGTTTTTGTTTCAGGTGTTCATTATGCTCTACTCTCTTTATTATTTTTTTAAAGACGGAAGACGTATTTTGGAGCGAGTAAAATTTTTGTCACCCCTTGGGAATGGCTACGAAGAGATGTTTTACCAAAAATTTCGCGCCACAAGCGTATCAACTCTCAAAACCACATTCATTATCGGTGGTATTCAGGGTGTGATTGGTGGCTTGCTCTTTTGGGGTACCGGTGTTCGTGCTCCTTTTGTGTGGGGGGTTATTATGATGCTTTTTTCTATTCTCCCAGGCATTGGTCCGTTTGCGGTGTGGGTTCCAGCAGGTATTATTATGTTCCTACTAGGAAATACCTGGCAGGGTGTGACCATTTTACTGGTTGGAATGCTCGTGATTAGTACGGTTGATAACCTGCTCCGTCCGCCGCTTCTTGGAAAGGATACTCAAATGCATCCACTGGTCGCACTCTTGTCGACGCTCGGAGGTATTTTAGCGTTTGGTATTTCCGGTTTTGTGATTGGCCCAATTTTAGCTTCTTTTTTTCTGGCCGCTACTTCGATGTACGAATATTATTACCATCGAGAACTCGGAGAACAAGGATAATGAAAAAAACAGGCACCAAAGGCCTGTTTTTTGCTATACGCTGGGTGTTGTTATCCACGAGCGTCGATGGCGGTGCTAATTCTCACGAGGGCAACACTATATGCAGCCATGCGCAGAGAAATGTTTTGATCTTTTGTGAGCCTCCACACTTCTTGAAAGGCCGTTTTCATGGTATGAGAAAGTTTGGCCTGTACTTCTTCAGCTGTCCAGGCATAATTTGAGGCATTTTGGACTTGTTCAAAGTAACTTACGGTTACTCCGCCAGCATTTGCAAGAATGTCGGGGATGCTTATGATGGCTTTTTTATGGAGGAGCTCATCCGCCTCGGGTGTCACAGGGCCATTGGCCAATTCAAGAATATACTTCGCTTGAATACGATCAGCATTTTGCTCGGTAATGACGTTTTCCAAGGCCGCGGGAATAAGAATATCAACAGGGAGTTCAAGAAGTTGTTCGTTCGTTATGGTGTCTGCGTCAGGAAATGACACAACGCTTTCAGTTTGAGTTTTATGAGCCTCTACATTTTTTATATCGAGGCCATCTTTTTTATAAATACCACCCCGTGAATCACTCACGGCCACTATGCTATAGCCCTCGACTGCGAGCAGGTTGGCCACGATGCTACCAGCATTTCCAAATCCTTGAATAGCCACGGTTAACTCTTTTGGATTTTTTTGGAGCGTTTTCACAAGTTCAGTAAGGACAAACACACCGCCTTGAGCTGTGGCTTTGTCACGCCCCTTAGAACCACCAAGCGCCAGTGGTTTACCGGTAATCATGCCGGGTGTTTTTTCTCCAACCAGGGTTTCGTACTCATCAAGCATCCACGCCATAATTTGGCCGTTTGTATACACGTCGGGTGCGGGTACATCAATCGTTGGGCCAAGGTATTTGTAAAGTGCGCGAATGTAGCCTCGTGATAGGCGTTCTAATTCACCCTGTGAAAGAGTTTTTGGGTCAACAATCACCCCACCTTTGCCGCCACCAAGAGGAAGTCCGACCACTGCACATTTAATGGTCATCCAAAGTGAGAGTGCTTTTACTTCGTCGGCAGTTACACCAGGGTGAAAGCGAATACCACCCTTAAATGGCCCGAGCGCGTCGTTATATTGACTTCGGAACCCGGTAAATATGTGTGTTTTACCATTGTCCATGCGTACGGGAATGGCAACTTCGAGAACACGCTTTGGTTGGCTGAGGATGTTTGTAGCATGCTCTGATATGTGCGTGTATGCAAGCGCTTTTTTGAGCTGCGTTTGGGCGTTTTGAAATGGACTGTGTGACATAAAATACGATAGTAGGTATATCGTACTGTACGTCTGGCTTTTTTTGTCGTCAAGACATTACTTACAATATACGGGTATTTAAAAAAGAAAAGGCGCCACCATAGGTGGCGCGCCGACCCATCCGAGTACGAATGACGTTCTCACCGACTGCCAAGGTCAATTTCTGAGAGTATTCCATTTCGGTTAACAAGAATTTTGTGCCCGTCCCTCTTGCACTGCAGATACCACTCATATAACCGCAGTGCCTGTCGAATTGTTGCCCCAATAGAATCAAGCCCTGCCATTTGTTGAATCTTGAGCAGGCGCCGATACACAGGCTCAGTTAGTTCAATTGGTAAGGAATATTTTTGACCATCTGGGCCTTGCCTGACCCCCCCTCGTTCTGAGAGGAATAACGTTGTAAGTTGGGTTACCATTGTCGTCATTGTCCATGAGATCCCCTCTTTCTTTTGGTTTATCCGTGTGCGATCATCTTAGGGTGAATATGAGTATTTGTCAAACGTCCTGGAGTGTGACAGAGCGTCACTACGATACGCCCTCTATCAGGTGTGCTGTGAAACTGCTACAATAAAACTACGTTTATTATTGTAAAAGTCTATGCCAAAAAAAGAAT
Organism: uncultured Gammaproteobacteria bacterium; assembly: GCA_964646505.1. GTDB lineage: Bacteria > Patescibacteriota > Patescibacteriia > Magasanikbacterales > UBA922 > CAZQXB01. The sequence continues at coordinate 11,336 of CAZYEQ010000018.1, read as the reverse complement.
TGCCAAACGCACAGAGCGTGAAGCTCCTTGAAACATTACAAACCCGTTTTGACAACAACATGAATCGCCATAAAGGGGTAAAATGGAATGATGTTTTAAAAAAAATAGAAAAGAACCCTGCCAAACTTTGGTCACTTAGTGAAATGGAAAAAACTGGGGGCGAGCCAGATGTGATTGGGTTTAATAAAAAGACAGGGGAGTACCTGTTTTGTGACTGCTCAACCGAGAGTCCTTCCGGACGAAGAAGTTTTTGTTATGACCCCGAAAGTTTGGCCGCACGCAAAGAGCACAAGCCAAAACATAGTGCTGTCGGACTCGCGAAAGAAATGGGCGTGGATCTTTTAACCGAAGAAGAATATCGTACACTCCAAAAAATAGAAGATTTTGATTTGAAAACATCAAGCTGGATTGCGACACCCGAACGGATTCGCAAACTCGGTGGTGCGCTGTTTGTTGATCGTCGTTACGATACCGTATTTGTGTATCATAATGGAGCTGAATCGTATTATGCGGCACGTGGGTTTCGGGGATTGCTCCGGGTGTAGAGTGCTGCGGTACGGGACGTCGTACGCGTTTCGGTTTCGCCACGCAGCAACAAAGTAAAAACAACCCCCAGATGGGGGTTGTTTTTATTGTGCCGCGGGCGGGACTCGAACCCGCACGACCTTGCGGTCAAGGGATTTTAAGTCCCTCATGTATACCATTTCATCACCGCGGCGTAATGGCCAAAATATATCAAACCAAACAAAAAAAATCAAGATGCGAGGAGCTTGGCTAACCGGCGTACCAGGTCGGCAGGAGCAAGTTCTGCCGCTTCGTATAATTCTTCGGCAGTACCACTATTCATGTAGCGTTCCACGCCAATGCGTTCAAACACGCTAGGGGTAAGTTTAAGATCGGTAAGGAGAAGCGCAACCTGGCTTCCGAGCCCAGAGAGTATATTATGATCCTCAATTGTTACAATGCGTTTGGCTTGTCGCAGGGTTTCAATGAACGTGTCATCAAATTGTTTAAGTGAGCTCGCCACCACAAGCGCTATTGTCACGCTCGGGTTTTGCCGCATAAGTGTATCACGTGCCAGCATGGCCATGTGCACCATAGAGCCACTGGCAATAATGGTCAGGTCATGACCTTTACGGATTATATCGGTTTTTCCGTATATATATGAGTACTTTGCATCGTAAAACGGTGTACCGTCTTCCTTGGTGAGTACGGGAATAGCATGGCGCCCCATGCGAATATACATGTTGCCGTAATGCGCCGCGGCGTAACGAATCATACGGTCGCAGTGGTTGGGGTCGGCTGGTTCCATAACCATGGTATTGAATAGACCAAGCATCGAACCCATATCGTCAATGGCTTGGTGTGTCGGACCATCTTCACCAACCGATAAGCCACAGTGTGTTGCCACCATTTTGACATTTGTTTGGTTAATATCGTTTACCCTTGCCTGGTCTTTGGCGCGACTCGTCATAAATACGCCAAACGTTGAGGCAAAAGGGATGTGCCGAGCAAGCGAAAGACCTCCGGCCATTCCGACCATGTGTTGCTCGGCAATACCGCAATCAATGTGTTGTTCGGGCAGTTCTTTTTCTACGAGCGATGTTTTGACTGAACCCGCAAGGTCGGCAGTAAGCGCGACAATATTTTTATTGCGTTTACTAAGGTCGAGGAGGGCACTTCCATATGCACTTCGGCAATCAATGAGGGTGCGCGCGTCGTACACTGTAGGTGTGCCGGTATCGATATCTATCGGGGCGCGAGCGGCGGGGAAGCTCGGTGTTTTCCATGTGGTGCGATATGCCTCCTTTGCCTCACGAAGTATAAACTCTTCTTTGGCAGACAGCGTGAGTTCTTTTAAGGCACGGAGTGCCTCTTCACGAGTAGGTGCTTTCCCGTGCCAGGTTGAACGATTGGCCTTACCTTCACTCTCCATAAAACTCACCCCTTTGCCCATAATAGTAGCGCATGAGATAAGCGTTGGAATATCCGATTTTTCTGCTTTAAGAATGGCTTTCATGATCTGTTTTGGGCTATGGCCATCGGTATGAATGACGTTCCAGCCTGCTACGGTAAAGTGCTCTTCTATGCGAACAGGCATAATTTTTTCTGTAGCCCCTGACAGTTGCACATTGTTGCGATCTAAAAAAACAATCAAATTGTTGAGGGCATATTTTTTCGCTACATGCATCATTTCGTATACTTGCCCTTCTTCGGCCTCGCCATCGCCTAAAAAAGCATACACATATCCTTCTTCTTTTTTTTGCTTTTTCGCGAATGCGAAGCCGGTTGCCGCGGACACTCCTGTGCCAAGGGGACCAGTGGAGTACCAAATACCTGGAATGTGCCGTGATACGTGCCCTTCGTATTGAGAATTGTGACGACGGAAATTTTTTAGCAAATCTTGTTCATCGATTGCTCCAAATTCTGCCAAAAGAGCGTATACGGCGGGTGAGATGTGACCGTTCGAAATAACAACAGGGCTGGGTTGTTTGAGTATTCGCGCGATGTAGAGGGTGGTTAGTATGTCAAGGCATCCGAGTGAGCCACCAATGTGCCCACTGGCGGCATTGGCGGTCATGGCAATACAAAGAGCGCGTGCGTGTTTCGCGAGCACTTCGATATGCTGGTATTCCTGGCGAGAAAGAGAAGACACAAAAAGGAAAATATACGTATAGTATACCTTTTCTTTGTTTAAGAAGGAACACTTGATTTTTTATGATTAATATGCTAGGGTGAAGAGTGAAAGTGAGGGCAGTAATGGAGCACATCATCATGTTCATGAGGGAGCACGAGTTTCTGAACGGGTATATCTGCGGAACGTTGTCGGTGCTCGTGATCTGGTTCGTTTGGACACGAACCAGTGAGTGGTTGGATACGCGGCGACGCAGGAGGAAGGCTGCCTGGTTATCGGTTGACTCAAGGGCGCTGAATAACCCCACCACCCAAAAGGGATTTGCGAACGTGGGTCGACCACCCACGTCTCCAAGAATGCTGGCTCTGGAAGCCTTATCACACGGTCTTGGTCCCAGTCCTTCTTCCCCTAGCCCGGGTGACGACGACCCTCCGCCATCAAAGGCCGCCTGAAATCGTACCACGGTCCGGTGTCGCAACGCGCGATGCCGGCCGCTTTATTTTAAGAAATCTGTAAAAAAATTTTGTAGTATTGGCAAGAAGTAAAATATGGCACCAACTTGAAGCGCGCCAATAATAAGAAGTATCGCCTGAAACGACGCTTTTTTTGTTTTGTGCCGAAACAGATACATGCCGAGCAGAACGCCCGGGGTTCCTCCTAGGAGTGCTGTAACAAAAAAACGCATTTCAGGAATGCGCCGAGCATTTGGTCGAAATGACGCTGATTTATCGAGAAAGCACCAGATACACCCAAAAAAATTCACGATCGCGAGCCATGCAAAAAGAAAATATTGGATCATATGCTAGCCACGATTGCCCCCGATACTACTTGTATTTCCCATGTGGTATTGCCTGTCGTCGTGTGATAATTCAATCAAGCGTCGACGCACCATGTTTGGGTCGGGTACTTTGCGAAAAACAATGCTTGAGTTATTTGAGGCAGTTTTAATAATCACGTCACCATAATTAAACATGGTGGCCAAAAAACCATCCACTTCGGTCGTGGCGTCTTGGATTTGAAACAGGTCAAGCTCAGAAATGGTGCGCGAAAACAAACCAAACTGCTCCATGTCGATAATGCGATCGTTCGTCACAATCCACACATCGAGGTAAAAATCGATAAAGTGAGTAAAGAGAAACATGAGGGTGGCAAGGTAGTAGATGCTTCCTCCTAAAATACCCAAAATGCGCCAGCTTTCGGCATTAAAAAATCCGGGATATATAGAGGATATGAGGTACCACACGACGATTGGCACGAACAAAAGCAGAGCCAAGAATATGACCTCCATCACAAAGGTAAACCAATGCCTGCGGAGCACATACACAATATGCTCGTATGATTTTTGTCGAATGAGTTCGCGTACGGTCATAAAGGAAGGGCTTCAGAGGTAAAATCGGCCGCGTCAAAGAGGGGGATTTTTCCTGACCAGCTCACGTCACCGAGCATGAGCCACGTAACACCGATAACAACAAGACCTAAAAAAGCTATGCTTACTGAAAAAAAGAAGGCAACTGGCGTCATGGAGGCACTCGAAATGATGTGATACACATTGATGCACCACAGTATAATACTGGCGAGCACTATTGCCGCGTATATAATGAGAAGAACAGAAAGGGGGAGTGCGATCATACAAGCGTGGGTGGGTTGAGACCAAGATGTTCGTAGGCAAGTCTAGTGGCTTTGCGGCCGCGCGTGGTTCGTTCGAGCATGCCAATTTGGAGTAAATAAGGTTCGTATACTGTTTCAATGGTTTCCATGTCTTCGCCGATTGTTGCTGAAAGTGTCTGTAAGCCCACCGGACCGCCCTGAAACGTGGTCATAATGGCGCGAAGGAGTTTACGGTCAACGGTATCAAGCCCCTCGGCATCTACCTCAAGTAGACTCAGTGCGGCAGTGGCCGTATCTTCGGAAATCATACCATTTCCTTTGACTTCTGCGAAGTCTCGCACGCGTTTGAGAAGACGGTTAGCAACGCGTGGGGTGCGCCGCGCGCGGGCCGCAATATGAACGGCCGCACGTGGGTCAATATCAATGGCAAGCCGCGTGGCGTTACGAGTGACAATTGCTTCAATATCTTTCGGTTCGTAAAAAGACAGGTGAAAAATGTGACCAAAACGGTCGCGAAGCGGGTTTGAAAGAAGATTAAGCTTGGTAGTCGCCCCTATAAGAGTAAATGGCGCCACCGGCATACGAAGCGTCCGCGCTCCAGGGCCTTTACCTACAATAATATCGCGCGCAAAATCTTCCATGGCGCTGTACAGCACCTCTTCAATGGTTTTATTCATGCGATGAATTTCATCGATAAATAATATGTCGTGCGGGGCAAGGTTGGTCAAAATAGCAGCTAAATCGCCGACGCGTTCCAAAGCAGGCCCAGCCGTGACCTTGATTTGCCCGTTCATTTCACTCGCTATAATGTTGGCAAGGGTGGTTTTGCCAAGTCCAGGGTTACCATAAAGCAAAATATGTTCTATCGGTTCTTGCCGTTTTTGCGCGGCTAGGAGAGCGATAGAAAGGGGTTCCTTAATGTGATGTTGTCCCACAAAATCAACAAGTGCCTTTGGTCGAAGGCTTGTATCAATCACATCGTCACCGGGTAAGTCGCTACTCCCCGCAATAACCCGTTTTGGTTTTTCGGTATCAAATACCAGGTCTTCCATAGTATGCATAGTATACGGTTCGGCTGTTTTTGGTACAAGAAAAAGAAAAACTTATCCACGTCTTGTGTGGATAACCCACCAATACTTTTTTGTGCCGCAACAGGAAATGGAAAATCTTCGCCAAAGAAACACGTTTTTTCTTTTTTGTTCTTTACGTTGGTGTGTTTTTTGAAATGTGCTATACTGACCAAGCGTCGCCAAAATACTATGGGTAGTGGTATAAAAAGCTTTATACCACAATCTATAGGAACTCCCGACCATTGACATATTTCATTTTTTATGGGGCCAACGAATTCTCGTTTTATTGAAAGCGTACGACTCGGCGCGGATACCGAGGCGCAGTTTACCTACCACCCAAATGGGCTCAAGTTTCAGCGTCGATTTACAAAAGACGGCGTGAGTCCATATGACATGGTGGAATACGATCGCCGTACATCGGTGATTCGTGAACCCGACGGCACGGTGGTATTCGAGATGAAAGATATCGAGATTCCAAAAGACTGGTCACAGGTGGCGACCGATATTATTGCGCAAAAATATTTTCGTAAGGCAGGAGTGCCACAGTTTAACGCAGACGGAACACCAAAAAAGAACTCGGACGGGTCTCCCATGCTTGGACCTGAAACGAGCGCGAAACAAACCATTCACCGTCTGGTCGGCACGTGGCGTTATTGGGGAGAGCGTTATGGGTATTTTGCAACCCCTGAAGACGCGCAGATTTTTTACGATGAGCACGCGTACATGCTTTTAACTCAGCGTGCGGCCCCAAACTCACCACAGTGGTTTAACACGGGCTTAAATTGGGCGTATAACATTAACGGTCCAGCCCAAGGACATTACTATGTTGACCCTGACACTGGAGTTTTGACCAAATCAAAGGATTCATACTCACACCCACAACCACACGCGTGTTTTATTCAGGCAGTGAAAGATGATTTGGTTGGTGAAGGGGGTATTATGGATCTGTGGGTGCGCGAGGCACGATTGTTTAAATATGGGTCTGGTACAGGCACTAACTTTTCGCAATTGCGTGGAAAGGGAGAGTCGCTTTCCGGTGGTGGTTTTTCGAGCGGCCTCATGAGTTTCCTTAAAATCGGTGACCGTGCAGCAGGGGCTATTAAATCGCGCGGGCCGACACTTCGA
>CAZYEQ010000018.1:3694-4888 GCA_964646505.1 uncultured Gammaproteobacteria bacterium | reverse complement strand
GCACGTTGTAGTTGCGCGCCACGACCGTCTGCCCGGACGACACGTCGAGCAGCCAAAATGGTTATTTTGAACGTCGATCACCCTGACATTATTGAGTTTATCAATTGGAAGGTAGAGGAAGAAAAGAAAGTCGCGGCCCTTATTGCGGCTGGGTACCCATCGGGGTATGAAGACGAGGCGTACCAAACCGTTTCAGGTCAAAATTCAAACAATTCAGTACGTGTCCAGAACGCATTTATGGATGCCGTACAGCGCGATGCTTCTTGGAACTTAACGTGGCGCACCGATGGTACAGTGGCGCGCACAGTAAAAGCACGTGATGTGTGGGATAAAATTGCCTATGCCGCGTGGCGCTGTGCTGACCCTGGTGTACAATACGATACTACTGTAAACGAGTGGCACACCTGCCCACAATCAGGGCGCATAAATGGGTCAAATCCATGCAGTGAGTACATGTTTCTTGATAACACCGCGTGTAACTTGGCGTCAATTAACTTGGCTCACTTCTATAATGTAGAAAATCAGGAATTTTTGGTTGATGACTTTAAACACGCGACACGACTTTGGACCGTAGTACTCGAAATTAGCGTGCTCATGGCGCAGTACCCAAGTAAGGAAATCGCGCAGATGAGTTACGAATATCGTACGCTTGGGCTTGGCTATGCAAACATTGGTTCCGTACTCATGACCTCGGGTATTCCGTATGAATCAGAAGAGGCCTACGCGTTTACCGGGGCTGTGACCGCGCTTATGACCGGTGAGTCGTATCGCACCAGTGCTGAAATGGCAAGTTTTCTTGGGCCATTTCCCAAATACGCGCTCAATCGCGAAGACATGCTTCGGGTGATCCGTAACCATCGTCGTGCTGCCTTTAACGCAGAAAAAAATGAATATGAAAAACTTGCCACAACGCCAGTAGGCATTAACCCTGAATACGCTCCGGCGTATTTGTTAGCTGCAGCTCGTGAAAGCTGGAATGAAGCCTTGGCGTGGGGTGAAAAATATGGCTACCGCAACGCTCAAACCACTCTTCTTGCGCCAACAGGGACAATTGGCCTTTTGATGGACTGTGCCACGACTGGGGTTGAGCCAGATTTTGCCCTAGTGAAATTCAAAAAACTCGCGGGCGGGGGGTACTTCAAAATTGTAAACGAGGCGGTTGAGGTAGCACTCCACCAGCTCCAGTACTCAGAA
>CAZYEQ010000018.1:893-3684 GCA_964646505.1 uncultured Gammaproteobacteria bacterium | reverse complement strand
CAGGTGAACGAGATTCTCAATTACATGAAAGGGACCGCCGATATTACTAAGGCGCCGTACATTAACACAGAAAGTTTAACCGCGAAAGGCTTCACCAAAGAAGACATTGAAAAGGTAAACAAGGCATTGAAAGGCGCGTTTGAGATTCGTTTTGCCTTTAATGTGTGGACGCTTGGTGAAGAGTGCATGAAGCGCGCCGGGTTTACACCAGCCGAATACAATGACTCCAACTTTCACATGCTGAAAGCGCTTGGATTTATTGATGAACAAATCGAGGCGGCGAACGATTATGTATGTGGGGTGATGACCATTGAAGGCGCGCCGCATTTAAAGAAGGAGCACTATCCTATTTTTGACTGCGCGAATAAGTGCGGTAAAAAAGGTGTGCGCTATATTCCATACATTGGTCACATTAGAATGATGGCCGCGGCACAACCGTTTCTGTCGGGTGCGATTTCAAAAACCATTAACATGCCAAACGAGGTGACGATTGATGATGTCAAATTTGCGTATGAAGAATCGTGGCGTTTGGGCCTTAAGGCGGTAGCGCTCTATCGCGATGGTAGTAAGTTGTCGCAGGCACTTTCAACTTCTTCAAAAAAGAATGATAAAAAAGAAGAAAAGAAAGACGAGCCCGCAAAAGCTGTGGCTGTCACAGAAGAGAAGGCACCGGTAAAGACCCAAGAAAAAGAGACAGTGCGAGCTGAAGATTTAAGCAAAGCCATTATTGAAGCGACAAAAATCATGCAGGTGCATACGCCTTCAACCAAGGCTGTGCCAAGCTATTCTAAAGATGGAAGCGTAACTGACCACCGTGTGTATGTGCATGGTGAAAAAAGAAAGATCCCAGCAAAACGCAGTGGTATTACGGTTGCGGCAACGATTGGAAATCAAAAAATATTCCTTCGCACCGGTGAATACCCCGATGGAAAACTCGCTGAAATCTTTATCGACATGTATAAAGAGGGCGCGGCATTTCGAAGTATGCTCAACATGTTTGCCATTTCAGTATCCATGGGGTTGCAATATGGCGTACCACTTGAAAAATACGTTGAAAACTTTACGTTTACACGTTTTGAACCGGCAGGTATGACGGATCACCCGAACGTAAAGATCTGCACCTCAATTATCGACTTCGTATTTCGTGTGCTTGGTATGGAGTACCTTGGACGCACCGACTTTGTGCAGGTACCTCCGAAGGGTATTCAAAAAAATAAGTTTGAAAACCTTGCCCATTTGCAGGAAGCCGCGGCCGGACAAGAGACTTTGGTGCTTAAAACGCCGGTGACAACTCCGGTCGAAGCAACTCATCCAACGGTTGCCGACGAGGCAACGCTTGGGGTGGTTGAGACAAGCGCTCCGAGTGATGCTATGGGTCAAGCGCTCAGTGAAATGGACGGTGACGCGCCAGCGTGCCCTACCTGTGGCCACATTACCGTTCGTAACGGTGCGTGCTACAAGTGTTTAAACTGCGGTGATTCACTGGGATGCTCATAAACAAAGGTAAACCATCACTAACAAAACCCTGTAACACCTACAGGGTTTTGTTAAATGATATATTTTATTTGCAAAGAACACGCGGTTACCGTCCAAATATTCGTCTAAAAAAACTTTTTTTGGGTGGGTTTGGGGGTTCTGTGTTATTTGGCTGCAGTGACTCACTGTTGATTACCGGCGCAGGATTTCGTTTTCCCTTTTTCGGTTCTGGTGTCCCAGGCGATATTTTTCGTTCGGTGGGTGGATCGGCCATGATACGTCGACCAACAAACTCTGCTCCAGGGAGTTCTTTAAGATCAATTTGTACCCTTGGTCCGCGACTGGTTGTATCTTTGTGGCTGGGTTGAATTACTCCCTCGCGATCGGGAGCTACTGCAACTTGTGTGTCGGGTTTGTTTGGTAGAGCATGTTCATTAGTGGCGGGAATTTTTTCAATTTTGCGAAGCATGGTACTTGGGTCTCTTCCTTTTTGTTCATCTCGTTTAGGAGTGGCAGTGGTACTTTCTGAATCTTGTGCGACCCATGCTGTTCCTCTGGGTTTTATTTTTTTAAATTCCGGGGATCTATAATTTTTGGTTCGCGAGGGTTTTTGGGAGGTTCTTTATACTTTATCTTTCTGGCCGCCCGCTCCTCTGCAGTTGGCAAAACTCTTCCTCGCACCACTGTGTCATGTGCCCTTTCATCGGTCGTTGTTTCTTCCGGCATAAGTTGAGCTGTGGGCTCATCACTTATATCACGCCCTTTCTGTGTTACATCGTCTAGGCGAGAAAAAACTTCTCGCATTATACGTCGTTCTGGCATAAAAATAGTATAATAAGTTTAAATATACCATATGTAGATAAAAATAAAAATGCTATTTTAACGAAAAAAATATTCCTTGCTTGTGTTTAATGTATTTTTTCAAATAAAAAAAACGGCTCCTCCAGGTCCGTTGTGTGCTACTCCTTGAGCTTGTTAGCGAGAAGTGTGGTGACAAAAGCGTGTATCGCCTTCGCAGCCGTTGGAGTGTGCTGTGGCAGTGCAAAGAATTGCTGAAAAAATACTCTTTGCCTGTGTTCTGCGTTTGAAATGATGAGAAAAAATGCCACGGCACCTCACCAGCCCTAAGCCCAAGTGAGAAAACTTGGTATCGGTCGGTATTGATCCCTTCTGTACCGTGATGCACTTTTTTACGTCAAAGCTGAGCCCAGCTACCAGGTGGGCGTCTTTAAGTCCTCGTTAATGATTCTAACAACGGCTTCATTGTACCCTCCGGGTTTACCATACCCGCTGGTTTTACTTGGTCCCATCTCGA
>CAZYEQ010000018.1:0-883 GCA_964646505.1 uncultured Gammaproteobacteria bacterium | reverse complement strand
ATGATAACACCATCCTTTCGGTGTAGAAACGTGCAATTGAGTATGGAATAAAGGGGCTATTTTGTCAATGATAAACCATAGAAAAGACGTTCAGGTGACTGGATGTGTTTGTAATAAAATAAGGGCCCCCGCGCGTACCACTGTGATGTGTGTACGCGCGGGGGCCCGGGGCCACGTGTCCTGGTTCTTCACCAGGACACGTGCTGTACCCCTCCACGTTGAAGTGGCTGCACGGCCCGCCTGTCCGTCCGACGGAGGTAGGGGCTGGCGTCGTCAGGCCAAATCTCCGAATGGTTCTTTTGAGGAATGGTGATGGCGGGGGTGTTCGGTCCGGCGAAGAACCAGGTTTCGATGGTCGTGACCTGCGCCGGTTTCAGCGGGGTCGGTGGGAAGCTGAAGTTGAAAGCCATCGAACCCGGCGTCTGGGGAGGCGGGGGGATCGTCTGGACCATGATCCCGTCGATGCGTACCTCGGCGTTGCCGAGGTACTGGCCCAAGTCCGTGGGCACCCCGAATGAGAGACCGTTGATCTCCCACTCCTCCCCGCAGACCGGAGCGAACTCCTGCCTGAACACGATGACCGACCCTGCGCCGAAGGCCTGGTCGGTCGCCACGTTGGCGAAGAGGGGCGGCTCTACGCAGCTACTCAACCCCGCCGTTGCTTCGGCGGTGTGGGGTGCCTCCATCGCCCCACACGCCACCATGCAGGTGGCGAAGAGATAAAAGCACATCCGAATCACGTTACCCATTTCTACCTCTCAGGCTTTTCAGCCAGTTTCAGTGGCACCACCATGGCACCAAAGTTGGATCCAAGGATATCATAACATGGGCATTTTGTCAATACCCACCTCCCGTTTTTTAGGAGTAAAAAACTACCACCGAA
>CAZYEQ010000017.1:14938-15150 GCA_964646505.1 uncultured Gammaproteobacteria bacterium | reverse complement strand
CTCGTCTTCCACAAACCGCGCTTCGGCACTACATGGCGCATCAAGAAGGATTTTATCAAAATAATTTGGATATTCTCGCACCAAATCAGCCCCATGCTCCATACGGAGCTTGAACACCCAATCGGGGCGCTCATCGGCCACCCCAAGCATTTCCATATTATGCTTAAGCTTGAAAAAACGCACCTTGTTCACATCGTTGGCCACAAGCTCCC
>CAZYEQ010000017.1:12369-14928 GCA_964646505.1 uncultured Gammaproteobacteria bacterium | reverse complement strand
CAGGTTGCGGATCTACTAAAAGCGGGGGTACCATGCTCGCCAAACTCTGGATATAAATTTTTCCTTGTTTGTACAAATCTGTTTCAGTGAGCTCACGTTTGGTTTTGTGTTGCAATATAAACGCGTCCGGCATCCAGGGAACATCTTTCATTTTAAACCCAAGAGAAAAAAGAATTTCTTTTACCTCAGCTTTTTTTGCTTTGAGTGTATTTACCCGAAACGTTGTTGGACGCTCAACAAACGTGGTTTTAATACGCACAAAAAGAGAGTCGCCAACCATTTCATTGAGGCGTTCTAAAAAAAGTTCAGGAATTGCATTTGATTGTTGACCTCTGTCGTGACGTTTTGACATTTAATATTACTTATTGGCTTCCATTTGAAGCTCTAATCTCGCTCGAGCGTCTTGTCCAAGCGCGCCAGCCGGAGACCCAAACGCGGTCATACAAAAACCAGAACTCTCTTCATATACTGACGCATCATCGCCCTCTGTTGGACAGGCACAAACGTTATTTGTATATGAGCCGCCACTTTGTTCACAGTTAAACCGTACCGCACCTTCACCACCGATTTTTTTTGATCCAAGAGATGCGCTTTCTTCTGTACCCCGATGAAACGTCGTACCGTACGCAATTCCTGCTACGGCAAGAAAAAGACACACCACGATAATCACATTCTTTTTTTCCATATGGAAGAGAATAAATAAAAGTATTATGGCCGCAATCTCGAAATCGTGCGCGGGAATGGAATACACTCACGAATATGCTCTACCCCAGCCATCCAGCGCACCATACGCTCTAAGCCAATACCAAAACCTGAGTGTGGCACAGCTCCGAAACGACGAGTATCGAGATACCATTCGAATTCTTTTTCTGGAAGATTTTCTTTGCGGATTCTCTCTAAAAGCAATTCTTTATTTTCTTCACGCTGACTGCCACCAATAATTTCTCCGGCACCTTCCGTAGCAATAAGATCAGCATTAAATACACGTTCAGAGTTGGTCGGATCTACCTTCATGTAGAATGATTTGATTTCACGTGGCCATTTTTCAATAAAAATTGGTACATCAGAATCTTTTGTTAACATGGCTTCGTCATCATTACCAAGATCTTCTCCGTGCTTAATATCTGAACCCAAACGGTTCAATTCTGGAATCGCTTCATCGTAGGTGAGGCGTTTAAATGGAAGGTCGACAATTTTTTGAAGTTTTGTTATATCACGTTCAAGCACGGTAAATTCTGTCTGACACTGTTCCAAACAACGTTTCACAATGTGTTTGACGAGTGCTTCCTGGATACGCAAGTTTTCATCATGTTCAACAAACGCTGCTTCAGCATCCATCATCCAAAACTCAGCAAGATGACGTTTCGTTTTGCTTTTTTCTGCACGAAAAACTGGTCCAAAATCATAACAGCGAGCCACTGACGCAATAGCAGCTTCCAGATAGAGCTGTCCTGATTGTGATAAATACGCAGTTCCTTCGTCAAAATAGTTAACCGGGAAAAGGTTGGTGGTCCCTTCACAAGCGTTTGGAGTAAATACCGGTGAATCGGTACGAACAAATTTTTCACTATGCAAATATTCTTGAATTGCCGCCGTCACCACATCACGAATACGCAAAATTGCCCACTGACGAGAACTACGGAGCCACAAGTGACGGTGGTCCATGAGAAAATCTGGTCCGTGTTCTTTTTTCGCGATTGGATATTCTTCAGCGATCTGGTACACCTTCACTTCCTTCACCTGAAGTTCAAAGACGTTTTCTTTTTTTGGATGTTTCGAAACAGTACCGGTAAGCGCGATAGATGATTCTTGCGTGAGCGACTGAGCCTTACCCCACACTTCTTCTGAAACACTCGGTTTCGCCACCACTGCCTGCACAAACCCAGTTCCATCACGAAGTTCAATAAACATGACTGAACCTGAAGAACGAGTGTTATGAACCCACCCCATGAGGACAACTTCACTGCCGACGCGCTCCCCTAAACTTGAAATAAATGTCTGCATAATCAATTCAAAAATGGCTTTTTCATCCTACCATGAGATGTTTGACTTCGCAATATGGTGGATGACTAGTATTGACAACGGCTGATTTTTGTTCTATACTACCTAGTTCCAGAGTGGATTAGATGGCTCAATAGAGCCAAAAAGGAGCACCGAAAACATGGAACAACATCACGGAGATGACTTACAGCCCCCCTACGAAAAGGTGACAGGCGGGGTACGAGGTGATCGTATCGGGAAGTGGTTCGGCTGGGGCCTCATCATTACCTGCCTGTTCGGCGTCCTCGCTGCGTACTGCTGACAGGTCCATCACTAAAGAAAGGAGGTGGAGTATATCAAAACGGTATACTCTTTTCGTTTTTATACAGATACGAGAACAAATTTTGGCACATGACGTTCCAGATGGAATTCTAAAAACGCATGGAGCAGTGAATGTACTTTTTCCTCTTCACTTGCGCTAGCTATTACTTTTTTCACAGAAACTCTACACACATTCTGAAGGAATTCAAATTCAGGAGGTGTAAGAGTTACGACTTGCCCCACTACGGCCACTCGACC
>CAZYEQ010000017.1:2744-12359 GCA_964646505.1 uncultured Gammaproteobacteria bacterium | reverse complement strand
GCCTTATGGGTTCCCTTTAAGATATGCAGAAGTAGTTGGAGAATCCTATCCATCACGACAACCCACACACACCATTCCACCATGCTGATAGCTAAACAAATACGGCGGCTCCACCTCTTTCGCACATTGCACACAACGATCAACCACTGGCTCGTATCCCAAACTTCTAAGCACCAGAACAAGAAGCACACTAATCTGCCGCAGGACACTTCCCTCTTCCCCCTGAAGTGTTTTTCGCCACACTATCACATTGCCATAAAGACCATGGTACTGCACCCGTCCCTCGAGCACATCTGACAAAAGTGTAGTGAGATGCATAAGCGCCTGCATGGTTTCAAAACGGGTTGAAACAAAAACCGCATCTCCGAGCGGCACAACACTTCCCACATATCGCCATTCTTTCCCCCCAACAATTTCTACGTCAACGAGTGTTCCGGGTTCTAAATGAAATGAATTTTTACTGACACTTTTTTTTGAACCCCGAGCAATAGCTTCGATCACTTCATCTTTTTCGATCAAAAAAAGAATACGCTCATCATATTCTTGGTGCGGCTCGCGCGAGAGAACAAGCGCTTGCATAAAACATAATTACTTTTTATTTTTCTGCACAAACGTGTCGAGAATTGCCATGGCTGCTTTTTCATCTCGTGTTGCATCACCCCCAAGAGCATCACCGAAACGAGAAGAAAAACGTTCATCTTCGTATGCGACCGTGACGCCGGTTTCTTTTTCCACAGAACTACCGAATGACCGAATATCACGGCAGGTGTCGTTTTCTTCCCCGTCAGTAGTGAGCGGAAGTCCAAATACCACTGTAACAATTTTTTCACTTTTAATAAGTGCGGTAAGTTTTTTGAACCGGTCATGAGAACCCTCAATCACTCCATACGGTAAATCACCCCAATCGCTGTATCTACCCAAGCGAGGCCGGTTCTTTTTTTACCAATATCCACCCCAAGTACGTTCATATTATCCGATTTCACTTGGTCGACGAGTGACGACTATTGGTTCACCGTCGGTCACAACAACCGTATGCTCTTCATGCGAAGCAAGTGAGCCATCAACCGTGGCGATGGTCCATTCATCGGCATTTGTTTTTACCTCTGGTTTCCCGAGAGTGATCATAGGTTCGAGAGCAAGCACAACTCCAGGCTTAAGCACCCACTGCTCGCCTGCCTTGTCATGATAATTCGGCACAAACGGCGCTTCGTGAACAGCATGCCCTACCCCATGACCGCACAAATCATACACAATACCATATGAACCTTGTTTTTTTACCGTGTCTTCAATCGCACGGCCAATGTCGGCAACCGTTTTGCCAGCCACGCACATACGAAGTCCGGCCTCGAGAGCATCTTTGGTCACGTTGAGAAGAGCTCGAGTTTGCGCGGGCACCTTACCTACAGGAACAGTCGTTGCGGTGTCAGTGTACATACCGTGTTCACCCGGCCAGCGCATGCCAATATCAATAGTGAATATATCCCCTTCTTTTAAAAGAACGTTAGCACTTGGAATACCATGCACCACCTCGTCGTTTATGGACGCGCAAATAGTCCCTGTAAACGGCGTACGGACACCGCGAGGGCGGTATCCCTTAAATGCTGGTACGCCACCGGCTGCTCGAATAAGAGCCTCGGCTTCGGCATCAATTTCAAATGTCGACACACCAGGACGCGCCAAAAGAGTGAGCTGTTCTAAAATCTCACCCATGCGCTTTCCACCTTCAATCAAATCTTTAATTTCCTCGGGTTTTTTGGTGTACGACATAACCGTTTAAGTGTCACGCGTATTATTCGTGAATGGATTCCACAATAGCGTTATGGACATCGTTAATCGACATAAGCCCATCGATTATCTTTAGTTGATTGCGTTCTTTATAAAAATTCACCAACACGGCAATCGAGGCATTTCCCTGCTGCTCAATACGATGCTTCATAATTTCCGGATCATCATCCACGCGACGAACACCAGCCGCGCGACGCATTTCAAGACGTTTCAATATCTCTTCATCAGGCACATGAATTTCAAACACTTGAACGCGATCCAACACATTCATGCGCGTAAAATATTCTTCCAATATTTCAGCCTGGCGAATCGAGCGTGGTGCTCCATCGATCACAATCGATTTGCCCTCTGGAATATCATTGTCGAGCTTCGCAAACAGGTGCCGAAAAACCACATGGTCGGGCGACATGTTCCCTTTTTTCATATCAAGGACTGCTTGCACCTCGTCGGGAAGCGCATCTGTCTTACCCTCAAGTTGGCGTAAAATGTTACCGGTTGAGATATGTTCGTATCCTTGTTCTTTACCTAAAAACTCTGCCTGTGTTCCTTTTCCGCTCCCCGGCACACCAAGGAGGATAACAATGTGTTGCATGAGATATGTTAGTTAAGTTGATCGAGAATATCTTTGGTTGTTGATTTGTGAATTATCCCTTTTGAAGCTAATTTACGAAGCTCCTTTTCAACTCTCGCTTTATCGGCATATGTCTTTCCCCGTCGTGCCTTATCTAAGGCACCATGCACGGCTTCCATTCGTTCCTTTGATCCATAATCGACACCCTTTTTTAAACCACCAACAGTGTAGGGGTTAATGCCGCGCATGCTTTTATTGGTAATATGCATGCGATCACTACCACCATTTGAGCTACCTGAATTTGACGGTTTTCTTCCCGACACCTGGCCCAAAAAGGCTTTTCCGAAATCTCCTAATACTCCCATATATGCATATATAAGAATAAGAAAACACCGACCTAAACCATACCATGAAAACCCGTTACGGTCAACGAAGAAGGACGAAACAAAAAACCGCCTTGACGCGGTTTTTTGTGGCTTTTTATGACCGATCGTATTCATGCATGGTGAGCTGTGCTTCGAGTTGTTTCGTAATTTCAATCGCAACCGACACCACGATCAATAAACTTGTACCGCCAATGGCTAAGTTCTGCGATCCGGTAAAGACCTGCATGAGGAGAGGTAAAATCGCAATCGTCGCGAGAAAAATCGCGCCAACAAATACCAGTCGTGTCATGGTGTGTGACAAGTATATTTCTGTTTCCTTTCCAGGGCGAATACCGGGAATAAACCCACCTTGACGCTGCAAGTTTTCCGCGATCTTTTTTGGCTGAAATACGACTGAGGTGTAGAAATAGGTAAACCCAAACACCATCAAAAAGTATGTGATACCGTAAAAGAGTTGGTTTTGAAAGAGAAAAATAACCTGTTGCGCAAACGACGCCAAACGCCCTGCGCCATTCACAAAAAACTGCGCAATGACGGTTGGAAAGAGCATAATGGACACCGCGAATATGATTGGGATAACTCCAGCCATATTCACTCGAAGTGGCAGTTGACTTGCAACAGCCCCTACCCCTCGACCACGACTTGCCTGACGCGCGTACTGCACCGGAATGTTGCGCTGTCCTTCAGAAATAAAGACCACACCAACAATCGTTGCAATCACAATCGCAGCAAACATGAGATACATAATCAAATCTGCTGAATTATAGTTCGCGAGTACATTTTGTACGTAGGTTGGAAATGAGGCCACGATACCAGCAAAAATGATAAGAGAAATACCATTACCCACTTTACGTTCAGTCACGAGCTCACCAAGCCACATCAAAAAGAGCGTACCAGCGGTTACAATGAGCATAACGGCGAGGATATGCCAAGTGCTAGTGGTCGTAAAAATCTGATACTGAGAAGAACGCAACAGATGCAGGAATGAATACCCTTGCAACAGCGCAAGTGGCACGGTTGCAATACGAGTATACATAGTAATTTTTTGACGACCTGACTCCCCTTCTTGCTGCATCTCTTCAAAGCGAGGAACCACCATACCAAGAAGCTGGAAGATAATCGACGCCGTAATGTATGGCCCGATACCAAGCATGATGATAGAAAAGTTTTGAATACTACCACCTGCAAAAATATTAAGAAGGCCAAAAATTTGATTTCCAGCTAAAAACTGCCGAAGAGCAGTCACATCAACGCCTGGAACTGGAATGTGCGCGATAATACGAAATACAACAAGTACACCAAGAACAAACAAGATGCTATTGCGAATTTCTTTCACCGACCACAGTCGCTCAAGTTTTTCCCACATAGGACAATCAAATCATTCACACCCTGAGAAGAGCGTGAATAAAAGAGTTAGAATGTGACAGTGCCACCTTTTGCCTCAATCGCCGCTACCGCGGTTTTTGAAGCAAAGATGCCTTTTAAGGTGACTTTTTTTGTTAAAGCGCCCTGACCAACGATTTTTACGCCATCTTCAGGATGCGCGAGCACACCTTTTTTGGCCAAAAATTTTGGCGTGATCTGTACGCCTTCAATGGCCACACGATCAAGAGTTGCCAAAGAAATGGTTTCCAAACGTGTAGCCCGTGAGGTAAACCCACGAAGTTTTTTCATTTTTTGAAGTGTCTTTTTGAACGAGCGACGAAGCATACCGCGACGACCACCGGCACGTGACCGTTGACCTTTGGTACCACGGCCACCTGACTTTCCTTTTCCAGAAGCATCACCACGACCAACGCGTTTGCTTTGGCGTTTGCGGTTTGGTTCATGGAGTGTTGCGTGAAGTTGAATCATAGAAAACGATTACGCTTTAGGTTCAGCTTTTTTGCGAGGAGAAGCGACACGAGCTGGTTTTTTTGCCTCAGCACGAGTTTCTACCGCAGGAGCCTTTGTGCCCTGATTTTTCTTCACGTATGGGCGAAGAGCTTGAAGAGCGGCAAAGGTTGCTTTAACATTGGTCAACTTATTTTTGGTTGTTCCCAAAATTTTTGCTGATGCATTTGGCACACCTGCAAGATCTAAAATGGTACGAACCACACTGCCGGCAACGATACCGGACCCACGTGGTGCCGGCATAAGAAGAATTTTTCCAGCACTTTCTTTGGCAAAGACTTGGTGTGGAATAGTGTCGTTTGACATTGGCACGCGAATCATATTCTTTTTTGCCTGATTCACCGCTTTTTCCATCGCGAGTTGTACATCTTTCGCTTTTTCCACTCCGTAACCGACGCGACCTTTGCGGTCACCGAGCACCAAACACACACGGAATGATAGTTGCTTACCACCTTTGGTCACACGAGTTACGCGTGACACATCGATGGTCTGCTGATCAAATTCAGGCTTTTCGCGACGTGGGCGGTCTCCTCCTCGTCCACGGCCTCGGCCTTTCTCTGCATTCATATTCATAGGACGTGATGATTAAAATTGTAACCCACCATCGCGGGCACCTTCAGCAAACGCACGTACACGACCATGGTAGGCGTATCCACCACGATCAAATACAACAGCTGATACTTTTGCAGCCTGTGCTTTTTCTGCTAATTTTTTGCCGAGAAGATAACTTTGGGCCACCTTGCCACTACGTTCTCCCGCATCACCTTTCACAATCTCTTTCATTGAGGCTGATGCAAGAGTTTTGCCGGTTGCATCATCAATAACCTGCGCAAACATGCCTTTCACACTGCGAAAAACATTCAAACGAGGGCGTTCCATGGTTCCACTAACGCGAGCGCGAATACGGCGGTGACGAGTGAGCCGTTTAGCATTCGCTGAAGTATGGTTTTGTTTCATATAAAAATACTAGGAAAAACAATACTTAGGCAGCGGCCTTGGCTGCTTTACCAGCCTTACGACGCACTGATTCAGTCGTGTACTTAATACCTTTTCCTTTGTATGGTTCCGGCTTACGTACAGCACGAAGTTCAGCGGCGGTTTGCCCAACGAGTTCTTTGTCAACACCTGACAACGTGATCATGCTCTTTTCAACAGCACCGGTGATGCCGTCTGGAAGTTTGAAGATAACAGGATGTGAAAAACCGACTTCCAGCTTAATATCCTTACCTTGCATTGCCGCACGGTACCCCACACCACTAATTTCAAGTTGTTTTGAAAAACCTTTGGTGACACCCTCAACCATGTTTGAAATGTGGGCTGCAAATGTCCCCCAAAGTGAACGTTCGCTTTTTTCCTCTGGGTTAGAGACTGACACGGTTGCGTCAGTCGACGACACGGTAACGGTTACCGCTTTCGGCAACATGCGTGACAATTCACCTTTTGGTCCCTTGACATGGACGCGGCCATCAGCAACCGACACGGTCACGCCGGTCGGAAGAGCCAACGGTTTTTTTCCAATACGTGACATAAGAAATAATCTTGTGTGGTTCAATCTATCGCACGATAGCATCTTCCTGCGACAGCCGTACCAGCGTTAATTAATACACCGAACAAATAACTTCTCCACCGATACCGAGTTTGCGTGCTTTTTTATTGGTCATCATTCCTTGTGGAGTTGAAATGACTGCCATACCAATATCGTTCATCACACGAGGAAGCTCGTCAGCCGCACGATACATGCGATGCCCCGGCTTACTCTCACGAACGAGTGATTGAATGGCTGGAATACGATTATCGTATTTGAGGGTTACGGTGAGTGTTTTTGGCATGTCACCGCTTACCTCGGTCGAAGCAACATATCCTTCTTCCTTTAAAATAGAAAGAATGGCTTGCTTCATTTTTGAATATGGCATGCTTACGGTTGGACGTTTCGACGCTGACGCGTTACGAATACGGGTAAGCATGTCTGCAATTGGGTCTGTCATCATAGAGTCTTACATTAGCATTACCAGCTTGACTTACGAACTCCCGGAAGTTTTCCAGAGTTTGCAAGTTCACGAAAACAGATACGGCAGAGTCCAAAGTCGCGCATGAACCATCGTTTACGGCCGCATTTCCAGCAGCGACGAACGATACGAGTGCTAAATTTTGGTTGCCGATTTGATTTGGCAATTTGTCCTTGAGTAGCCATAGAAATTACTTATCACGGAATGGAAAGCCCAGTCCCGAGAGAAGAGCGAACCCTTCATCACGATTTTTTGCGCTTGTGGTAATAACGACTTCCAGTCCATGAATCTTATCTGCCGCGTCACCTTGCACTTCCGGAAACGCAATCTGTTCTTTGAACCCAATCGTATAATTACCCTGACCATCGAAACTCTTCGGGTTCAATCCGCGAAAGTCGCGAATACGCGGCAAGGTTAAGTGAATCAAGCGAAATAAGAATTCGTACATCGCCGGACCTCGAAGGGTCACTGAGGCCGCAATGTTCATACCTTGGCGAGTTTTAAAGTTTGAGATTGATTTTTTTGCTTTTTGATGTACCGGTTTTTGACCAGTAATCAGCTCCAGAGTCTCTTCAATGCGCTCAATCATGGCGGTATCTTTGACCATACGGCCATAGCCCACATTGATTGTCACCTTATTCACTTTCGGCACCTGCATCACATTCTTGTAACCGAATGTTTTTTTCAGTGCCGGCACGACCATTCCTTTATAAGTTGTGAGTAGTTGTGGCACCATATTAGGCAATTACTGAACCGCTTTTTTTAGCAACGCGGGTTTTTTTATCCCCTTCTTTTTTCACGCCAACCCGAGTTGGTTTCCCGCTCTGTGGGTCAAGAAGCATTACATTTGAGGCGTCAATTGGCATAGAGAGCTCAATCGTTCGACCCTTTTCGTTTCCTCGCGCGCGCAAGTGTTTTTTTCTCATGTTGACCCCTTCAACCACCGCAAGCGCCTTTCCCTTGACCGACAATACCTGAATAATTTTTCCGGTCTTACCGCGGTCACGGCCAGAAAGGACTTTTACGTTATCGCCAGTTTTGATATGCATATGGCAAAGGTTACAACACCTCAGGGGCGAGTGAAACAATTTTTTGATACCCCATACCACGAATCTCACGAGCAACTGGCCCGAAAATACGTGATCCTTTCGGTTCCTTGTTTTTTTGATCAATAATAACAACCGCGTTATCATCAAACCGAATGTAGGTTCCATCTTTACGACGAGTTTCTTTGCGTGTCCGCACAATCACGGCATGTACCACTTCACCTTTTTTTACTAAACCACGCGGCGCAGCTTCTTTTACTGAACAGGTGATAATATCACCAATGCGTGCGTATCGTTTTTTGTATCCACCAAGAACGCGGATACACATAAGTTTTTTTGCTCCGGTGTTATCTGCCACCTGAAGCATGGCGCGATGTTGAATCATAGGCTCAAAATTAGACGCTCTTTACAATAGACAGTAAACGCCAACGTTTGGTTTTTGATAGTGGGCGGCACTCCTCAAACACAACCGTATCCCCTACGTTTGCTTGGCGTTTTTCGTCGTGTACCGCAAACGTTGAACGTTTTGCGTATTGTTTGCGATACTTAGGATCGTTTGCAATCGTTTCAACGGTTACGCGCACTGTTTTTGTTTCAAGTGCTCGAACAACCACACCCGTAAATTGACGGTGTGTCGAAGGAGACTTTGATTGTTGAGATTTAGGAGTCATACATCGACAAATTATGAACGTGGTGTTTTACTAAGTGCCGTCTGGATTTGCGCGATTGACCGGCGCACAGCACTGATACGATTCACTTGTTTGAGCTGGCGTTCACTCGCCTGAAAACGAAGTGTTGAAAGTTCATGACGTGCTTCCGCGAGCATCTTCACCAACTCTTCGTGTGTTTTATTCGTAAGAGACATTTCCATAGAGCGTACATTATACCTTTTTCACAAATTTTGCCTTCAAAGGAAGCTTGTGAGCTGCTGAGAGAAGGGCTTCTGCGGCGTTTGCTTCAGTCACACCTGTCATCTCGAAGAGTACCGCCCCTGGTTTCACCGTACAAACATAGTAATCCGGCGAACCTTTTCCTTTACCCATAGGCACTTCGGCACCTTTTTTCGTCATTGGGCGATCTGGAAAAATACGTACCCAGATTTTTCCCCCACGCTTTACATAGCGAGTGAGCACGCGACGAGCTGCTTCGATTTGACGTGACGACACCCAGGCATGCGTTGTGGAACGAAGTCCGTAGGTACCAAAGGCAACAGTCGTAAGGCGAGTCGCGACGCCCTTGTTGCGGCGACGTGGTTTATGCCACTTGCGATGTTTTACTTTTTTAGGTAACAGCATACAAACCAAAATTATGATTTCTTTTCGCGAGGAGCGCGAGTATCACGTGAACCCTGCGGACGATCAGTACGACGTGGTGCTTCTTCGGCCGCGTCACGAAACTTATCTTTGCGACCAAATACCTCACCGTGGTAAATCCACACTTTAATACCAACTTTACCGAACAAGGTATACGCTGCGGTGCTCGCGTAGTCCACACCGCTGCGAAGCGTAATAAGTGGAACTTTACCCGCGGCGAGTTTTTCGGTACGAGCAATTTCAGCGCCATTCAAGCGACCCGACATACAGATTTTTACCCCGAGCGCGCCGGCTTTCATCACACGCTCAATCGTCTGTTTCATACTGCGACGAAATGGCATACGATTTTGCGTTTCCTCGGCAATTGTTTGCGCCACAATTTGCGCGGAAAGCGCGGGAGAGCGAACCTCATGAATCTGAAGCTTCACACGTGAAGACATCTTCAAAAACTTACGCTCTATATCTTTGCGAAGGGTATCAAGATTTTCACCACCGCGACCAATAATGAACCCTGGTTTCGCGGCAAGGACGGTAATCGTTGTTTGTTTCGGACCACGCTCAACGCTAATCGCGTCAATGTGCGCGTCTTTAAATTTCTTTGTTAAAAATTCACGA
>CAZYEQ010000017.1:0-2734 GCA_964646505.1 uncultured Gammaproteobacteria bacterium | reverse complement strand
CGATGTGTGCTGTCTTAAATTTTCCCATCAAATATTCACGAATGCGAATATCTTCCTCAATATATTGAGGGTATTTACGACGTGAAAACCATCGTGAATCCCAGGTGTAAATAACCTGTGTGCGATGGATAAGAGGATGTACTTTATGACCCATAGGAGTGCGCGTCAATATTAGGTAGAAGGTTTCTTACGAGGGGCTGCAACTTTTTTTGCTGGAGCAGCTTTTTTTGCGCCAACCTTTTTTGCTGGCTTCTTCACCCCTTTTTTCAAAGGCTCGCTGTGCGCATGACCTTCGTGATCATGACTGTGACTATGGTCATCACTGCCATGCGCGTCGTGGCGATGCGTCGCGTCACCCTCACCCTGAAGAACAAGAGTAATGTGAGATGTACGGTGACGTACTGGCGTTGCGCGACCTTGCGCGCGTGGTGTATAGCGATACATCATAGCCCCACCATCAACAAACGCTTTCACGATGGTAAGCGTTTTTTCATCAGCACCGTGGTTGTGTTTCGCGTTCGCGATTCCCGACGCAAGAAGTTTGCGCACAGGACGTGCCGCTTCTTTTGCAGAGAAAGAAAGCTGTGTCATCGCTTCGTCTACATGAAGTCCACGAATAAGGTCGATTAAAAGACGAACCTTGCGTGGTGAGATGCGTAAGTTGCGAAGTGTAGCTGTCGATTGAATCATCGTCATACGGGAGGTGATTACGCTTTCTTAGCAGGAGCTGCGGCAGCGGGAGCTGCAGGAGCTGCGGCAGCGGCTTCTTTAGCTGCTTTACCACCGTGGCGAATAAATTTACGAGTTGGCGAAAACTCACCGAGTTTATGACCAACCATGTTTTCTGTCACAAAGACGTTCAAGAAATCTTTTCCATTGTGCACGGCAAAATTCATACCGACCATTTGTGGAGTGATCGTTGATGCACGCGCCCAGGTTTTGATGGCCTTTTTATCATTTGACGCTTTCGCTTTCGCTATTTTTTTAGCAAGCTTTTCGTCAATGTAAGGTCCTTTTTTCAAGCTGCGAGACATACATTACAATTTTTTACCTTTACGGCGCGAAAGAATAAATTTATTGCTCCAGTTATCACGTTTACGAGTTTTGATACCCATCGCTTTCTTCCCGTACACGTTTTTCGGACCACCTTTCAAACCAATCGAGTTGCGGCCCTCACCACCACCGTGTGGGTGATCTACCGGGTTCATCACCTTACCACGTACGACCGGCTTCCAGCCGAGGTAACGCATACGACCAGCTTTTCCATACCGCACCAGTTTATAATCTGGGTTACTCACCTTTCCGACCGACGCAAGGCAGTCTTTCTTCACCAAACGCACTTCGCCCGATGGCATTTTAAGCTGTGCATAGTCGCCTTCAATCACCTGAAGCTGCGCGCCTGTACCCGCACCACGAATAATCTGTCCGCCTTTTCCGGCAGTCATTTCAATATTGTACACGAAAAGACCAACAGGGATATATCGAAGCGGCATGCGCGCGCCAAGTGATGGCTCAATCTGTTCTTTTGATGAAGTAACGGTCATACCGACCTTCATCCCTTCAGCAGCCAAAATATAGGCTTTTTGTTTGTCAGGATACTCAACAAGCGCGATACGAGCACCGCGGTTCGGATCGTATTCAATTGCAGTAATCGTTGCTGGCGTATCGAAACGCTGTTGCTTAAAGTCAACAATACGATAGTAGCGTTTCACGCCGCCGCCACGATGGCGCACAGTAATGTGGCCGGTATTGTTGCGTCCGCTATGTTTTTTCTTTGGCGCAATCAGTGATTTTTCTGGACGCTTTTTGGTGACATCCTGAAATGACTGCACGCTTGAATTGCGGCGTCCGTTGGTTGTTGGTTTATGGATAATTACGGGCATACTCGTTCGTTAGACACCTTCATGAATGCTGATTTGCGCACCCTTTTTAAGGGTCACAATCGCCTTTTTCTGTGCACTGCGGCGACCAAATCCGCGGTTGCTTCGAGTTACTTTACCTTCAGTATGAAGCACGGCCACCTTCACAGGCATTACCCCGTACGCTTCTTTCACTGCAAGTTTTACGTCAACTTTTGTTGCGTTTGGCTGAACGACAAAGGTGTACACACCCTGTGACTCACGTGCCACCGTCTTCTCACTCACCACAGGGCGAATAAGAATTTGACGAGCAAAACCAACGCTTGACGCAGCTGAAGCTTTTTTTACTTCTTTTTCTTCAGTCGTTTTTTTTGTGCGAGCTACTTTAGCCATATAAACAAAATCAGTAAGCGTTACGCGAGACGGCGCTCAAGTGACTTAAGGGCAGCTCCGGTCACCATAAGGTGCTGGTGGTGAAGCATATCAACAACATTCACATCGTCTGCACGAACCACATCAACCTGTGGCAAGTTGCGTGCCGCGCGCATCAGCGCTTCATCTTTTTTCGCAGCTACGATCAGCGTTGATTTACCATTACCCGGAAGAGCCGCGCGAAGGGTTGCGAGCTGTTTCGTTTTTCCTGAAAATGCCGCGTCTTCAATACCGTACATGCGCTCTGCACTCACAAAGCCAGACAAACACATACGAAGTGCCACCTGTTTCATTTTGGCATTAATTTTACGCGCATAGTTACGTTCGTTTGATGGACCAAAGGTAACACCACCACCCTTCCAAATAGGAGAGCGAATAGATCCGTGACGCGCGCGACCAGTGCCTTTTTGTTTCCAAGGTTTTCGGCCTCCTCCGGCAACTTC
>CAZYEQ010000016.1:3731-15989 GCA_964646505.1 uncultured Gammaproteobacteria bacterium | reverse complement strand
CTTCTATACTGATGAGGGAATGAATAATATCAAGTAATTGAAACAGTTCGAGAGTGCGATACACCGTCACCTTATCCATAGTCGGGTATGCACGCATGATATCATGCGCAGAAAAAATACCCTTATGATGAACGAGATACTCCCCAATACGAACACGAGAAGGTGTTTGTCTGTATCCACGTGCTTTGAGCACGGAAGGTATCCACGCATCATTGTTTTTTTTCATACATTGAAATCAAAACCTCGATTCATCAATAATGTTTTTATGGTCGCAAACCGACACGAACTCTCACATCAGCCATGGTTTTGTTTGCCACCTTACTCGCCCTCTGTCTCCCCTCTTCAAGTACATGTTCAATACCATCGGGTTGCGCTAACAACATTGCCCGTTTTTCACGAAACGGCTCAAAGTACACACTCACCGCAACACCAACTGCTTCTTTTAAATCTCCATACCGAATTGAGCCATCTTCCTCCGCGCGCACGAATGCTTGGTGCGTTTCAGGTGACCCAAAATGCCGAAGGAGTTCAAGCAAGTTCTTTGCCCCAGGCGCACCTTCACCGCCCTCGGTTGCGGTCACGGCTTTTTTCAATTTTGCCTTAATTGTTTCTGGTGAATCAGCGAGTTCAATCACATGTCCCTGCCCCCTGCTTTTACTCATTTTCTTGTCTGGCTCGAGTAAACTCATGACTTTTGGAACCTCTGACAGCAGATGTTTTGGCTCCTCGAAATACTCTCCGAACCGATTATTAAACCAGCGCGCAATGTCGCGAGTCAGTTCAACATGCTGTACTTGATCTTGCCCTACTGGCACGACCGTTCCGTGATACAACAAAATATCAGCCGCCTGAAGCACGGGGTAGGTCAAGAGTCCGGTATTAATATTTTTTTCTTGACGTTCTGACTTATCTTTAAACTGTGTCATGCGCTCGAGTTCGGCAATAGGTGTGACGCACCCTAAAACCCAACCAAGCTCGGCGTGCCCTGGCACATGTGATTGCACAAAAAGCGTGGTTTTTTTCGGATCAATGCCTGCCGCAATCAGCTCAATCGCAGCTGTACGAATATATCCGCGACGTTCTTCGGCACTTAAATTTCCTGTCAATGAATGCAGGTCGGGAATAAAAATATACATCTCATACTCCCCACTGTTTTGTAATTCCACCCAATTTTTGACTGCCCCTAAATAATTCCCAATGTGAAAATTTCCAGTCGGCTGAATTCCTGACAAAATCACTGGTTTGGACATAAAAAATAATACATAGAGTTATTGTAGTACACTCCTTTTCGAGAGACAAGAGACAAACATACCTGTCGAGTGACAGGTATGTTTGCTTATCATGATGAGTATCCTTATTGTTCACTTACCACATTCGTATCTTTTTCTCCTTTGTATGATACAAGCACAGCCACCAAAAGATAGGCTAATCCAAAGGGAAAAAATCCTGTCCCGATAAGAAGAAGAACCATACCAACACGAATAAGTGACACATCAATATTCGTGTACTCGGCAAGCCCGGTACACACTCCCGCGATCATTTCTCCTTGTTTCACCCGAAAAAAACGTTTCATAGTGAAATGAATAATAAGTAATACACGTACTACACCTCAATCACGACCGGAAGAATCATGGGGCGTTTTTCGGTTTTGGTAAACACGAACTGTCCAATCTTATCGCGCATGTCGTTTCTAATTTGATTAGTATCAGCCCAAGATTTAGGGTCAGACTCTGTGACCAATTTTTTTACTCGGGCACGGATATCTTCAATAAGTTTTTTATTATCCTTCATGAACACAAAACCACGAGAAATAATGTCTGGATTTTGGGTCAGAATTCCCTTATGTGTATCAACGGTTGCAATAATCACAAGCATGCCGTCTTCAGCCAAAACTTGACGATCACGAAGCACCACATGTTGTGAATCACTAATACCAAGCCCATCTACAAACACATAATCGGTTGGTACTTTTTCTTTTTGCACAATCATTTTTTCTTTCGTAAGGTCAACCACGGTACCATTATCAGGTACCACAGTTTTTTCTGTCGGGAATCCCTGACGAATCGCAAGCTGCTGCGCTTCTTTCAAAAAGAAGTGGTTACCGTAGACAGGCATGAAGTAGTCGGGCTTTGCCTGTGCAAGCATATCGATAATGTCGCGGCGCGTACCGTGACCGGACACATGAACATCCATAAGATCACCGTGAATCACATAATCACACTGGCGATAGATATTATCTTTGAGACGCTGCACGGAACGTTCGTTACCGGGAATAACCGATGATGAAAATACCACGGTATCTGATTTGCGGAACCTCACTTCGCGGTGTTCGCCCATGACAATACGATTGAGAACGGCATTCTCTTCCCCCTGTCCGCCCGTACATACGATCACCACGTTTTGATCGGGAAAATCATCGATTTGACGGATATCAATAAGCGTATCTTTCGCGGGTTTCACATACCCAAGCTCTTTCGCAATCTCAATATTTTTCTTCATACTAAAACCACCGAGCGCTACCTTTTTTCCAAGTTTGTTCGCTGCCTCAATCACCCACTTTACACGCTCAACCTGTGAAGCAAACGTGGCCATAATCACCCGACCAGGTGCTTTTGATAGCACCTCATGAAGATTTTTATACATTTCTTCGTGGGTCGCATGACGCCCTTCTTTTAAGGCTCCTAAACTTTCAAGCATAAGGATGCTTGGACGTTTTGCGGTTGCCAAGTGGTCATATTTAATATGTGTCTCACCATTGGCCTCACGCTCCATGGTCCAATCGCCCAAATGAATAGCACTTCCAGCTGGCGTTTCCAAAATTGCACCCATCGAATCCATAATCGAATGCTCAACCTGAAAAAAACGAACCGTAAACGCACCGAGCGCGATGGTGTCACCAATTGACTTAACCATAATACTCTTTACATTTTTTCCAGCGCCTTTCCTATAGTCCTCCACGCGATGTTTAATCATGGCCACCGTAAGTGGCATGGCAATCACCGGTGGGTATCCTAATTTTTCAAGAAGAATCGGGGCCGCCCCAATATGGTCAAGGTGACCATGACTAAAAATAACACCACGAACACGCTTTTCTTTTCCTTGAAGATACTTAATGTTTGGAATGATGTAATCGATCCCCGGCATGTTATCTTCAGGAAACTGTAGCCCCATATCAAGAAGTACGATATCATTTTCGTACTCAAAAATAGTCATATTGCGACCCACCTCTTCACAGCCACCGATCGGAATAATGCGAAGCGTTCCAGGTGCCGCCTGTGGTACAGTTGACACACGTGCAAATGACTCACGCACGCCGTCCTGGTGTGACCGTCCAGACGATCGCCCACGAAATCCGCTCTGTGATCTCCCACCGCGGTGCGTGCCATGCGCGCGCCCACTGTTTCCTGTCCTGCCTGAATTACGCCGAATACGCGTATCCATACGCGGAGCTGTGGCATCTTTCGCGTTAAATACCGTTCCCCCACCCTGCCCTGTTGTTTGTCCTAACATATATATGAATAATCCCTATTGGGAAGCGAACACATGTGAAATCACATGTTCACATAACATAAAAAAATAAATATGCGCTGAAAGAATGTTCAGATACGTATGAACCCTATTTCATTGTGCCGAAGGAGGGACTTGAACCCTCATGACCTTGCGATCGCTAGCACCTGAAGCTAGTGCGTCTGCCAATTTCGCCACTTCGGCCTACCTTTTTTCACATGTTTACCATGCGTATTTTGTTTTGACATACCACGACGGTGCTCCAGCAAACCGATCTGATGGTTCAAAAATGCGTTCTAACGTAAGACCATGAATCATTTTATTTGTCACGTACGTATATGTCGGCGTATATAAAAATATAGCCGGTCGATCACTAAGAAGCTGATCTTGAAATCCACCAATAGCCGCAAGACGTGCCTCGGTTGAGGTGGCCGTGCGAACCCCTACCAAAAAATCGTCAACCTTCTTATTACTGTATCCCGACAGATTTAGTCCGGGATACGCAGTCTGACTTGAATGCCAAAACGGATACTGATTTGGGTCACTCCCAATAATAATACTGTACAGCAAAATGTCGTAATCACGATCACGAATAGTAGTGCGTGCGATATCTTTTGGCGGCACGGTCGTAATAATCGTCTGTACGCCAATTTCTTGCCAAAAGCCTGCCACAGTTTCAGCCACCTTTCGGTACTCCTCGGTATCTGCAGTGACCAGACGAATAGTCAATAATTCTTTCCCCTTTGCTGCTTTACGATAAAACGTCTGTGCTGGTTGCATTTCAGTTGAAACCTGGGCGATCATATCAGCTTTTGCCAAGTCACGCAAGGATGTGGTGGGTACATCTTCTGTCGATGTTACAGTCGCGACTGTGCTGGTCGACACCGGATTAGCCGTGTCATATGCTACCATAAGCGCGTCCACACGTGCGCTTTGAAACTCTTCTCGAGAAATAGGCGGATACAAACTATCCAATATTTTATTCGCAGCGCTTGGGTCATATGTCATATTTCCTCTTGATTCATCATACCCGGGAAACCCTTTAAGCACAGGACTATGAATAACGGTCCCCTCGCCTTTAAGACCGTCTTTTACGATACGATCTTTCTCAAGAGCAAGGGTAAGCGCTTCGCGAACGGCACTATTTTGCAAAACACCGGCACGCTTTAGATTAAAAAAAAGCGCGGTATACTGTGGTAATTCTAACGTATGAATGTCTAAATATTTCCGCTCCACTCGATCACGAAACGCCACGGGTACAAAACTTATACCGTCAACTTTCTGTTCTCGAAGAGCCTGGATAGCACTCTCATACGCACCCTCACCAACAAAAAAATCAAAGGCCACCTCATCAAGATATGCTTTATCACGGTAAAATCCATCAAAACGTTTCATGGTCACTCGAGAAATAAATCCGGTGTCGGCCTTGGTAAGCGAGTGAAACTGAAATGGACCGGTTCCCACAGGTTGGGTATTAAACTTATGTAAACGCAATCTATCGGCCGACACGTCTCCAAGCAAGTGTTCAGGAAGCATTCCCACGGTCAATGTTGACAAAAAAGGCGCAAAAGGTTCCGGCAGGGTAAACACAACCGTATGCTCGTCGGGCGATGTTACTTTTACCCCCTGAAACGTGATCATAAGAGGACTGCCCGCCAAAGGATTTTGAATCATTTCAAACGTAAAAAGCACGTCACGTGCCGAAAATGGTTTTCCATCGTGCCATGTTACTCCGTCGCGGAGGGTAAACGTATAGGTTTTCCCATCATCACTCACCGCATAGCTCGATGCCAAATCAACGGTAAGCTCCTGTGCCGACGTATACATCATGAGTCCTGAAAAAAGCAGCCGAGACACATCAGCATCCACATCGTTTAACGTAGCATAAATTGGGTTCATAAGTACTGGTGACCCAATAACCGCTTCAGTATAACGTCCACCGATGGCCGCAACAACGGTTCGCTGACTAAAAAACCAGCCGCCGAGGAGCCACACAAGTCCAACCACAAAACCAATCTGAGCAGCACGAAACATACTTCGTTCTACTGGAGAAAGAATTTTTTGAATGCGCCTTAATTGTGCGAAACGCGGATACCGATGACCACGAACCTTACGCACCATAGCTATATCAGCCTCGGCGCTTGGTAATGAGCCGTTTTTTGAACGGCGACGGTCACGGGTAAAACGTGAAAAAAGAGAACTCACAAAATACGAGAGACATTCCCTTGAGCAAGTTATAGTACCTCAAAAAGAATAAAGCCCTTATGACGGAAGAAGCACGGTAACGATACCGAGACCAAAAAAGAGAATAGCAAGCACGATCGTTGCAATGTACACTGCTTTATCTACACCACGCTTGGTGGTATACACGTTGCTTGATTCACCAAATGCCGCTCCCATTCCCGTCCCTTTTTGTTGGAGCAAAATTGCCCCCATAAGGAGACACCCGAGCACGACCTGAAGTCCAATAAGTACAGACATGAGCATACTAAGAAGAGGTATTTCGTATGAAGCGTAGTGTATCAGGAAACTTACGTTTTGGCAAGGCTTTTTCGCAAAAAGTATCCATTTTTTGCTATACATAGATAAAAATTAGGCGTAACCCCCCTCTTGTACGCCCCACAACATCCCCTGTTGACAGTCGTTTTATTTCGTGATATAGTTGCCCCACTAGCTTTTTCTTATGAAAGATGGCATTCATCCAAAAACCAATAACGTACTCTTTGTAGATTCATCATGTGGCGTGGAATTTAAAACTACCTCAACACTGACCTCTGACGAAACTCGCGAAATCGACGGGATAACCTATCAGGTATACCGTATCGAAATTTCATCAGCATCACACCCATTTTATACTGGGAAGCAAATGCTTGTGGACACTGCTCGTCGTGTCGAAAAATTCGAAGAAAAGATGACACAGGCAAAAAACACTTCAGGTGCCCGCAAAGGGAAGAAGATGAAAAATGCCGCTCGTGCAGCCAAAAAGAAAGCACAAGCGTAGCTATCTACATTGAAAAAGCAGATGCTCACTTCTTGAGATCTGCTTTTTTCTTTTCTCGGAAAACAGTGCTACTATTAGTAATAACAGTATGCTTGAAAAATTTACCGCCATTATCGCGGAATACAAACGTCTCGAAGACGCGCTCGCGACGGCCTCACAACAACAAAACACAAGCGAACTTACCAAAATATCACAGGCCTACGCTGAGCTTGGCCCTTTAGCTCACCGTGTCATGCATTTTGAGACGCTTGAAAAAACACTCCAAGATACCCGAGCGCTCCTTACAGAAGCGACTGACTCAGAGATCAAAACTCTCGCCGAGGCCGAACTTCCTGACCTTGAGAGAGAATATGCTGACCTTACGCAGGAACTCACCCTAGCCACAGAACCCAAAGATCCTCTTGATGAAAAATCGGTTATTATTGAAATTCGAGCAGGCGTCGGAGGTGATGAAGCTGCTCTTTTTGCCGGCGACCTTTTGCGCATGTATACGCGCTACGCTGAAAAAAAGGGTTGGCACGTTTCTTTACTTGATGAACACGAACTCGGCATCGGTGGATATAAAGAGGTAGTGGTATCAATCGAGGGAAAAGATGTGTACAAACATCTTAAATACGAAATGGGTGTACATCGTGTGCAACGCGTGCCTGAAACAGAAAAGGCGGGTCGTATTCATACCTCAACGGCCAGCGTGGCAGTCTTACCTGAAATCGAAGAAACCGAACTGACCATTCACCCTAGTGATTTACGCATTGACACCTATTGTGCTGGTGGTAAGGGTGGCCAAAGTGTAAACACCACAAAAAGTGCGGTACGTATCACCCACATACCAACTGGTCTTGTGGTGCAGTGCCAAGACGAACGCTCGCAACTGCAAAACCGCAACAAAGCCATGCAGGTATTGCGCGCTCGACTTTTCGAACTTGATCAAGAAAAACAACGACAAAGCACTGATGCCGCGAGAAAAGCACAGATCGGATCGGGTGACCGCAGTGAAAAAATTCGTACGTATAACATGCCACAGGATCGTATTACCGACCATCGTATTGCTGAAAGCTGGAACTCTATCGACCGCATCTTAAACGGTGATATCGAAAGTATGATCATAGCTTTGCGTACTGCTGATTATGCCGCCAAAGAAGCCCTTGTGGCGTCCTCGAACAATTAAAGCACTGCTTCTTGCGTCAAAGCTCCCCCCATTTGAATCCGAGCTTTTGCTGGCACACGTACTTCACACCCGTCGTGAGCACCTTATTGCGCATCCTGAGCAACACGTTTCTTTTTTTACTTTTCTACGATTTCTTCGTCTTTCTCGAAAAAGAACACACCAAACACCACTTGCCTACCTCACAAAACAAAAAGAGTTTTTTGGTCTTTCTTTTCTCGTGTCAAAACACACTCTTGTTCCTCGTGCTGAAACAGAATATCTCGTTGAGGAGACTCTACGTGTACTCGGAACGACACCGCGTGCCATGCTCATCGACATCGGTACCGGCACTGGCTGTATTCCCGTTGCGATCGCAAAACACACCTCACTTAACGCATGCGTTGCTCTCGACCTCTCAAAAAAAGCTCTGGCCGTGGCCCGTCATAATATAAAAAAACATCATGTCGCTGTAACATGCATGCAAAGTGATCTGCTCCAATCACCACATCTGTCACGCATGATCGAAGCCCACGATGGCGATATTGTCATGACAGCCAACCTTCCTTATATCCCCTTGAACGAATGGCGGGGCGAGCCGAGTATTTCCCGCGAACCATCGCTCGCGCTTCTTGGTGGTGACGACGGTCTCGATGTGTACCGAAAGCTTGTTGATGAGTTGAAACAAAACCCGCTGTTCGCAAAAAGAACATACACGCTCGTTTGTGAAATGCTTTTTATTCAGGCGCGTCCGTTTACTGCATACCTAAAACAACACCTCCCCAACGCAACGCATGCCGTTACGCACGAATCGTGCGCCATTGCGATAATCACAGTTCGTCACGAATATAGTACTAAGGAGTAGCAATCACGTGAACCTCAGGGGGCACGATCTCAACCCAAACAGGCCCTGGTGCAAGCGCAATAGGAGTACCGTCTTCATGGAGCCAAACGGTGCGATCATTCTTGGTTTTTTTTTGCCACTGTCCATGTACCACCTCGCCAAATGCATAAACATCAACCTCGCCTTTCCCAACCACTCCAACTTCTTTGCGTCCCACCGCGTCAATCGTGTCTACGCGCATGCGTGCGACGATTACTGTTCCCGCGTCAATCACTGTACCATCTTCATCGGCGTGCCGTCGGTGCCCTTGATACCGTTCATATCGACCGGTACTTGTATTGTATGCCCATGACACATCGTATACCGTGCCCGGCATATCAATCTCAACCACCTGCGTGCAATCATTATGACACGGTTCACGGCGCACAAACGTCCAAGAGCCGGAAACGATATTTGGCTCATACGCCTGCGCGGCTTTTTGCCACAGAACTGACGAGATATACGTATTATGTGGTGCGTGACGATCGTCAGAACGCCAAAAATACCACCCTCGTGTCATCTCATTTAAATCAATCAGCATATCGGAGTGCGCGATGATATCAAGTGCTTCCGGAGAGCCACCGACATGCGCGTACAAAGAGCTATGGTACTCTTCAATAAACGATATAAAGTATGGCCGAGCACTTCGTACCGGACCGACCTTTTTTACAACCGTACTCACAGGATAGAACGCCAAAAAACGAGGAATGTTTGCTTCGACCGGTGCCTCAAACACCACTGAGGCGTGTGCCAAACCTGACAGCGGCCACGCGTCAACCGCATTTTCTATCATGACACCGATCAAACGCCCATGCTCTTCTTCTTTTGAGTCCACGCACACCCCATCGAGCGACCTTGTAAATACACATGGTGGATACACGAGCGATGGCTCTTGCGACACATCTTTTTCCTTGTTTAACACAGAAGCAGGTTTGTCACGATAACTAAAATGCGTCACCAAAAAATACAAACCTAATATTAGGGTGCAAACGCCCACGATCGTAGCGAGTGTATACAAATACACCGCTTCACGGGCAGGAGGCTGTTTTGCTTTAGGCGACATAGCGGAATTGTGCACTCATCATACCATATGACCACACTTCGGTAAAAAACACTCCCGGGAAGGGAGTGTTTTATTCGTCGATACTTTATTCTTTTGACTCAGCCGCGGGAGCTTCACTGTCGGCACCTTCCTCATCTTTCTTCCCTTTTTCCTCAACCTCAATCTTCGATACATCGCCAACCTGACTTTCTTCCATAGCTTTGAGTTCATCCTCGGTAAGTGGCGGTAATACTTTTGCCACGACCGTCTCAGGATCAAGATCAGTTGTGATACCGCTACCCAATTTCAAATCACTTACATGAATCACATCATCAAATGTCGCGAGTGCTGATAAATCAACATCTACATGACTTAACAAATCTTTTGGCAAACAGGTGATGGGGAGTGTTTCAAGGCTCGCCACAAATGTACCACCGAGACTCTTCACAGCTCCGGATTCACCCACAAACACGATCTCAATTTCCGCGTTCATTTCCTTATTCATATCGATTCTAAGGAAATCGGCATGCACCGGCAACCCTTTGACCGGGTCAAACTGCACATCCTGAATCAAGGCCTTCACTGGCTCAGCACCACCCAAAGACACATCGATAAGGGTCGCCGTACCAACAGTTGTATATAATTTTTGAAATTCTGCCACAGGCATTTGCACCGACACGGGTGTTCCGCCAGCACCATACACGACAGCCGGCATAACATTGGTTGCCCGTAGCATGTCTGGTGATGCTTTCGTACGCAGAGCAAGTGAAATCATCGTTGTCATATTTGTATAATAAATGACGTTATTACCCGCGAATGGCGCGAGTGATTGCTGTTTCTAAACGAGTTCGACGAAGGAAGGTATGAAACCCGAGCACATCGTCTTCAGAAATAGGACCCTTTCCTACAAGCTGACGAATATCAGCCGCGGAAAGATCGGTAACCATTCCCATTAATCCGGTACCACCCGACGCTGTAATCTGAAAAAACAGAAGAGCGTGAGCGCATGTTGGACAGGTCGCATGAATAAACTGACGTTCACTCTGCGCCACCAACACCTCCACATGCCCAGAGTGAAGCTCTGTCTGACACACGGGACAGCGTTTTACCAGTTGCTCATTTCCGTCTTCCTGCAAAGAAGATGCGGATTTCCGAGAGTGTGCCATAAAGGAGTGGCCAAACTATATCACCAAGAGGAGAAAAAGTCAAGAGGATGCGAAACATCTTCCCACAGAACGTATCTTACCGTCTTTTGGCTGACCCCGCCATACTTTGAGCAATACCCACCACAAACGAGCTCATCACCAGCGATGAGCCACCGTAGCTAACAAACGGGAGTGGTATTCCTGTCAAAGGAAGGAGTCGAAGCACCCCACCAACATTAATTACTAAGTGCAGGCCAAAAAGTACTGCTATACCAATAATGTTGATAACTATCTTCCGGTTGTCGGTATATGCTTCAAAATCATCACCTACACGAGTCGCAAGCCATAAAAGACGGCCGATAATTACTGAGAAAAGAGCAATTACAATAGCCGCGCCAACAAACCCGAGCTCTTCTCCAATGGCCGCAAAAATAAAATCTGTTTGTGCCTCGGGTAAAAAATGAAGTTGACTTTGTGAACCCAACCCAAGCCCCTGGCCGGTAAGCCGCCCTGAACCAATTGCGATAATAGATTGTTCTAAGTTATACGATGCGTCAGCCTCAATACTATTCCCATAGACAAATGCGATAACACGATCTTTTTGATAGGGAGCCAAGAAAAAAAACCAGGCCGCAATCGCGAGGAGCACGCTCGTCCCAATAACTGAAATAATATACCGTGTCCGTGTACGCGTCAGCGCGAACACGCCAAACCATATCCCAGCCAAAATAAGCGCCGAGCCCGTGTCTGGCTGCAAAAGTACCAATCCCACAAGAAGTCCGGCACTAAGGAGTGTTCCCAAAAAAAACTCTATCTTTTCCACGCGCCGCGCGTGGCGATAAATGAGATACGCGGTAAACAAAATCAGTGCGATTTTTGCAAACTCAACAGGCTGAAATGAAAACCCCGCCAACCGAAACCAACCAGTGGTACCACGAATCGTTGTTCCAAACAAAAGAACACTAAACAAAAGAATCACTGCGATTATATATACGTAGGGTGCTGTGCGTCGGTATGACGTACGGTGGATAGATCCAAACACCCAGATAGCAATGCACCCCACCCCTATCGCTAACGCCTGACGAATAGTGAGCACCAACTCACCACCACGAGAGAGATCGATACTGTACACCGCCGACAAACCAATGGCCATGAGAAGAATGACTGAACCTGTAAGCACCCAATCATGGTGCCGCATATCTTGCAACCACCGAGAAATCATATTTTTTAAATACGTTCTGGGGTAAGGTAGGTATCCTGACTCAGGATGTCAATATTGGGTGTAAACTGCACACTGTCGACTGGGGCTGAAGCACCCGGCACACGCACATCAACATGTCGTGATTCTCCTGGTAAAAAACGTGGTACCGCAAGTGGCATGTACCCAATCGGCACCCCAGCACGAAAAAGCGTGATAGTACCCACTAACTCCTGAAACCCAAAAGCGGTATTGTTGTGAATATCCGCCTGAATTCGTACTCCAGGGATGGGATCTGTTCCCGGCGGATCGCCGACCACAACATCACTCAGTGTGAT
>CAZYEQ010000016.1:0-3721 GCA_964646505.1 uncultured Gammaproteobacteria bacterium | reverse complement strand
AATTCAAGAGACGAAAAAATCGAAAATGTCAATTTTTATTCTAATTTTGGTATAGTGAATAGATATTCTGCTTCACCATAGTACTCTACAGCTAAAGTAAGAACACTTCTCTCTTTACCTGATTTTGAACAAACTCTTTCGGTTTTGAAACGGTACGCGCGCTCAAACGACGCCAAGAACGGCTTACAATTTCTAATCGGACGTTCGACGGAAATGCTCCATAGACTCCACCGAACGCAGGCAGAGGGCTTGAGCTTCCCGGCAACACGACCGCGGTTTGCACTGGCGTTTGACCTCCGTCGTACACAAAACGGTATGTGAGTATTGCAATCCAAAGCTCATTTGGGTTATCAACGGTAGCCACAGGGGTAAAACGATCTTTTGAAGATTCAAGAATATCTATTGGCCCAATTTGCAAAGGAAGAGCGGCCATGCGTGTACGCGCAGCCACATTCACGGCCGGGCGTGCCGCTTCTTCGGCAAATATTTGTTGATCATTCCAATAACCTTCCGATACATAAAACAAAACATACAGTACACTTCCACCAACAGAAACCACACCCCATAAGAATAACACAGCAATAAGGATGTTTTTAAACAATGGCTTGTGGCGCACATACCATGTACCAGCAATAAGTTCCCGATTACTAAACTCTCCGGTCGGATCAACGTAGCGCGTAAATAACTTGTTTTCAGGATTAGGCATACTGTGTTATATCATACCATAAAACCATGTTTGATCGAAGAAAAGATGACTCCAAAACCATTGGCAATTTCCCTGCCCCATGCTATGATTTGTACGGATACGTCTATTTTTACCCTATATGAGTGATACAGAAAAAACCAAAAAAACATCCAATTATAGCGCCGCTCAAATTACGGTTTTAGAGGGGTTAGAGGCAGTACGCAAACGCCCCGGCATGTACATTGGTTCCACGGGTACGCTCGGGCTTCACCACATGATCTGGGAAATCGTCGATAACTCATTCGACGAGGCTATGGCTGGGCATTGTAATGAAATTACCATCCGCCTTCTCCCCGACCATTGGATTGAAGTAACCGATAATGGCCGAGGTATCCCAGTGGACATGCATCCGATAAAAAAGGTCAGTGCCTTAGAGTTAGTATTAACCCAATTACACGCCGGAGGAAAATTCGGCGATGGAGGGTATAAAGTGTCTGGAGGGTTACATGGGGTGGGTGCTTCGGTTGTGAATGCCCTTTCAACACACCTCAAAGCAACCGTGCACCGTGAAGGGCAAATTTGGGTTCAAGAATTTAAAACAGGAAAACCGCAAGGTAAGGTAAAGGCCATTGGCAAAACCAAAACGACAGGAACTACTATCGCCTTCCATGCTGATGATAGTATTTTTGAAACTACAAATTTTTCCTGGAGCACCATTATTGATCATCTGCGCCAACAAGCGTACCTTACGAAAGGTGTACGCCTCATTATTAGCGATGAGCGTACTGAAGAAGAAAAAAAGGTTGACGCTTCCGCCGAAACAGGTGAAAAAAACGTTTACCAATTCTACTTTGAAGGTGGAATTGCAAGTTATGTGAAGCATCTCAATAAAAACAAGGAGCTCAAACATGATAATGTTTTTTATGTTGAAAAACAGGTAGAAAAAATGCTCGTTGAAATCGCGCTTCAGTATACTGACGACTATAGCGAATCACTTTACGCCTTTGCCAACAACATCACAAACCCTGACGGCGGTACGCATGTGGCCGGTTTTCGCTCGTCTCTTACTCGCGTCTTAAATACCTACGCTCGCAACAAAAACATTCTTAAAGAAAAAGATCCTAATCTTACCGGTGACGATGTGCGCGAAGGACTTACCGCGGTGGTGTCGGTTAAGGTGCCAGAACCACAATTTGAAGGGCAAACAAAGGCAAAACTCGGGAACCCTGAAGCAAAATCTGCCGTGGAAACAGCCTTTGGCGATGCGCTCATGATTTTTCTCGAAGAACATCCGAAAGATGCCGAGGGTATTATTGGCAAATGTGTTTTAGCCGCAAAAGCCCGTGCTGCCGCGCGCTTAGCCCGCGATACCGTCCTTCGTAAAGGTGCTCTTGAAGGCTTTACCTTGCCTGGAAAACTCGCCGACTGTTCAA
Organism: uncultured Gammaproteobacteria bacterium; assembly: GCA_964646505.1. Lineage (GTDB taxonomy): Bacteria > Patescibacteriota > Patescibacteriia > Magasanikbacterales > UBA922 > CAZQXB01. The sequence goes on along the minus strand of CAZYEQ010000016.1, from coordinate 1,603 downwards.
GCCGTGACGCGTCGGTTTCAGAACTCTATATTGTTGAGGGAGATTCGGCTGGCGGTAGCGCCAAACAAGGACGCGACCGTAACACCCAGGCCATCCTACCCCTGCGTGGAAAAGTGTTGAACGTTGAGCGTGCGCGTCTTGATAAGATTTTAACGAACAACGAACTCAAATCCCTCATTATCGCTCTTGGCACAAACATTGGCGAACAGTTTGATATGAGCAAACTCCGGTACCATCGCATTGTGATTATGACCGATGCCGATGTCGACGGCGCCCACATCCGCACTCTCCTTCTTACTCTCTTTTTCCGCTACTTCCCCTCTCTTATTACCGAAGGCCATGTGTTTATTGCCCAGCCACCGCTGTACAGTATTAAAAAAGGCAAAGAAGTGACCTGGCTTTATAACGACAGTGAACTCGACAAATACAAAAAAACGCACGGTGTCACTGACGCTGATATTCAAGAAGCAAATACCGAAAGTGACGAAGCACCAGTTGTTGAAACAGTTGAAGAAACAAAACCTACCAAAGGCAAGGCTGTGGCAAAAAAATCGGGCAGTGAAAAACTGAATATTCAACGATATAAAGGTCTTGGAGAAATGAACCCTGAACAGCTTTGGGAAACCACCATGAACCCGGAAAATCGCTTGATGAAGGTGGTCACGATTGAAGACGCGGAAAAAGCGAGTGAAGTATTCGACATCCTTATGGGCTCAGAAGTAGCACCGCGCAAAAAGTTTATTCAAACCCACGCGAAGTCGGTGAAAAATTTGGATATTTAATGCTCACGCATCAAAAAACCCTCGCGAACGCGGGGGCTTTTTGAATACGCTCATGCACATCTACACTTCATCAATTATTTTTTTAGCACGCTTTTTTGCTTGATCTTCTTCGTGACTTACCCGACGTTTCGTCAGTGCACGTATTCCCTTTTTAAGTCCCTTAAGTTCGCTCAGGTACGCAGTGTTGTTTTCCTCTGTCATAGCAAGATAGGTTTCAAAAAGAGCGCGAAATGAAGATGGCGTTTGTTCCTTGACCACAAAACTATCCCAAAGCTCATTAAACGCCTTTTTCGCTGCCTTCTCATCGTAACGCAACAACGCCTCCTCAAGCGTTTTTTTTAACTCGTCAATATTTTTCTGGACAGACATATGCCAACAATTAAATTACGGCTTTTTTTTACCCTGAGGTGATTTTTTCTCAAGCCCACTGATAGTTTCTTGGTAGGATTTTGCCAAATTTAAAAGGGCCATGACCTGAACTTCTTTATTGCGCCTATCAACGTCTGACCCTTCTTTAAGTTTTCGAGTGCCCTTTTGTATTTCATCAGCTCTTTCACGGCACAGACGTTCAAGCATGGTAAGTATTGCCACTTTATCTCGGCCACCAAGTTGCTCCAAATCTTCAAACGCTGCCAAAAAGGCGGGTATTTCTCGTTCGGGTTTCAGTCCGTACGGCATGCGGCTAGCACCAACATCACTCGATCTTTCATCTGCGACATACCCTTTCTTTACTGCATATGCAGATAGTCTACTATCAAAATCTGCGCGCACATCTTCTTCAATTGAAGCGTCATACCTCCCAAGAGTTTCTCGATAAAATG
>CAZYEQ010000015.1:0-17465 GCA_964646505.1 uncultured Gammaproteobacteria bacterium | reverse complement strand
AGAACATCGATCGCCGCGGCGAATCCATTTGGGTTAGAATTGTAGCTATCATCAATAATGGTGGTGCGACCATAAGAACGCAATTTCATACCATGTACAGGCAAACGAAGTGTCGAGAGCGACTCCTGCATTTGATCTATTGAAAGACCAAGAGCTTGTCCAATAAGCAGACATGGCGCAATGTTAAACGCGTGGTGCGTGCCAATAATCGGTGTTACGCCCTCCACGGTAGCGCCACCAAGAGAGAACACCACTCGCATGCCTTTTGGCCCGGGTTCTGCCGCGCGAATAAGACATGTCGGTTTAAATGATTCTTCAGCACCAAATGTTTCTACGCGACAAGACAGTGTTGGTGCAGGCAAACGACAAAGTTCATTATCACTATTCACCACAGCAAGGCCGTCCTTTGGCAGCGCGCGCAAAAGTTCATAGTTAGCCGTTTGTGTGTTTTCAATACTGCCGGTAAGTGACAAATGTTGTTCATTGATTGATGTGAGGATGCCCATTTTAGGCTTTACCATACGACACATGGTCGTATTTTCACCAAGACGGTACGCATCCATTTCCACCAGGAAAATATCTTTTTCAGTAAATGATTGTTTTAAAATGAATTGCGCCACACCAATTTCTGTATTAATATTTTTTGGCGTGCGAATGACGCGAAATTTTTTTGATAGAAGAATATCTAAAAATTCTTTCGTACTACTTTTTCCATAGCTCCCGGTAATTCCAATAACCAACACATCACCGTAACTTTCTAATTTACGTGTTGCGAGATATAAAATAACTTTTTTAGTGAATGCTGCTGGTATATTTATGAGCCCAACGACACAACCTGTGGTAAAAATGCGAACCGTCGCCAACGCTATAACCAACATCCACTCATGAGTGGCGTATCCAACAACCGCCCCAACGATAAGCGAGCCACCGAGAACAGCGACTGCTTTTGGCGTCAGAACAGGCCGCGGCAAACGATGCGTAAGAAACCGGGCAAGAAGCCATGTCAGATCAGCAAGAGCGACACTGAACGCGATATATCTCGATACATCGTAATTCAACGGAAGAATGATGAGAAAAAACAGAGCAATGAATCGCCAAACAAGCGTAAGTCGTAGCCACACTTTTCTTCCTTCGAGAGTGTGTAGAAAATCACGAAATCGATCAAATCGATACTCTTTGAGTTGCCAATAGTACAAAAACTCCGCGTACTCAAGAAGGGCAGAAACCGCCCACATACCAACAATAACGAGAGTAAACGGAGCAATAATCATATGGTGGAAAGAAAATTGCGAATAAACGAAATCATTTCCTGTCGATGTGTAAGATGAAGTCCGTGTCCCGCGTTTGGAATAATCTGAACAACTGAACGCGCAAGGAGATCCGCGATACGTGTACTATCATGTACGGATACATAACGGTCATGACTCCCCCATAAGACAAGCGTTTGCATGCGGATACTTGGCAAGTAGAGCGAGACATCTTGGCGGATAATTTTTTTAAAAATATCTCTTTTAATCCCTGATGTTTCCTTGTAGTCTGGAGCATCAGCCGCGTGATACAACAATCGTTTGGCGGTTTCACTTCCTTTTTCAAGAAGAGGAAGGCGAAATATCCACTTGCCTGTTTTAGCAATGCACGAAAAAACAAACCGTTTCAATGTTTTCTTAGGACGAAAAATAGCGGCGCCCGACAAGATTAATCCGACAAAGCGTTCTGGGTATTTTGCGGCCACCACGGTCGCGACTTGACCACCAAATGAGTGACCAAGAAGAACGATCGGCCTACCCGGCATTGTCTGTTCAATACCGCGAACCTGTGCCATAACAAACTCAGCATACTCCTCAACTCCCCACACCTCTTTTGGGCAAGGCGAGTCACCAAAACAGGGTAAATCAATACACCTGTTTTCGAGTCCTGCGGCTTCAGCCTCTGCCATAAAATCACGCCATGTTTCGTGCGTGCCACCCCATCCTGGTAAAATGACGATGAGTGGAAGATTCGCCATACGCGAACATTACATTTTAAGTGCGGTAGGATACACAACGTTTCCGTCTTTTGTTTGATGCTGTTCAATAATAGCAATCGGAAAACGACTGGTGTTGAGTGCGGTGCCGTTTAGTGTATGCACATACCCGAGCGACCCGTCTTCTTTCCGATATTTAATATTCATGCGTCGCGCCTGGTAATCGGTACAGTTACTAGTGCTTGTCACTTCACCAAAATCTTGTTTCATGGTCATGTACGCCTCTATATCGTATTTTCGGTATGCCGGACCACCCAAATCCGCAGACGGAATATCAATTACACGATATGACAAATCTAAACCATCACAAATTTCTTTTTCAATGGCGAGAATTTCAGCATGAATCTGCTCACTCTCTTCTGGTGTACAAAACGCAAACAGTTCGAGCTTCGTGAACTGATGTACACGGTAAAGCCCTTTACTCGTGCGGCCGTAGGCTCCTGCTTCGGTACGAAAACAGTGTGAAATCGCGGCGTATTTTTTTGGCCCCGCCGATAAATCAAGGACTTCATTAGCATGATACCCGAGTACCGTAATTTCGGCGGTACCGATCATGCTTAAATCAGACCCCTCAATATTGTATATTTGAGTTTCTGGTCCGCGAGGAATAAATCCGGCACCAATAAGCACATCCGCCTTAGCAACATCAGGTGTTTCCATGAGCGTAAATCCATGCTTTTGCGCAATGTCCATGCCGTATTTCAAGAGGGCATAATTCAGACGCACCAAATCACCCTTGGTAAAATACCATTTTGCGCCTGCTACTTTTGAACCGCGCTCAAAGTCGACCTGGTCTTTCTCGGTGAGGATAGTTTCATGGTCTTTTGGTTCAAATTCAAATACAGGCGGTTCCTTACTCGTATAACGCACAACAAAATCAGCTTCTTCCCCGACTGGTGAATCAGGATGCGTCATGTTTGGCACCTCGCGCATACGTGCAAGGTAATCGGTCTCAATAAGTGCCAGTTCTGCCTCTTTTCGTTTCACTACTTCCCCTACCTCTTTCATGGCCACAATTTCTTCGGGTGATGGTTTTCCTTTTGATACTTTATTTTTACTTGCACGCAAGGTTTCAAGCTCCAAAATCACTGCCCTGCGTTTTTCATCAATTTCAAGTAATGCGTTGATATCCACCGTAACACGCCGGTTTGCGCAGTTTTTAATTACCTCATCTTTATGTTGGCGTATAAAAGCAATGTCGAGCATATATTTATAGTGAGTGTTTAGCAATATGTTCTTTAAGTTCTGGCAAAAATGATTGATAGAGTTCAAAATTCCCCGGCATCTGTTGTACAGAACCCACTTCATCAAGCGCAAACCAGCGCATTTCAATCACTTCGTCGTCGTGTGGTTTGCCGACAACCTCTTCCACTTTACACAAATAAGGCAATAAGTACACCTGATACCGAATACCACTTTTTTTCTCCACAGATTCTACAGAAATCTTTGACAAAAGCGTGATAGGTGTTACACGGAGCCCAGTTTCTTCAAGCACTTCACGTACCACATTTTCTTCCGGTGTTTCACCAAACTCAACTCCACCACCCGGAAACTCCCACGTTCGATGATAGTCAGGATTATGTGGATCGTTACGCAAATTCATCAGCACCTTCCCATCTTTAATGACAATGCCACAGGGTACCGGAATATGTTTGACGCTAAATTGGTTTTTCAGAAGATAAATCATTTTTGCAAGTGCCTTCCCTCGATGACTGTGTTCATTTTTTTCCTGTGTGGTTAATTCAGCATATGTTTTCTGAATACCTGGCACATAAAACAAAGGATCATACCCAAAACCACCACTGCCATGTGCCTCCTCTAAAAGAATACGGCCACGTTCAGTAGCGTTTGAAATCAAAAATGTTCCTTCGTGCGGGTTGTATACTGCCACGCAAATACGAAACTCGGCGCCCCTTTTTTCTTCACTCACATCTTGTAGTTTTGCAAGCACGAGTGAATTACGTTCTTCTTTTGTTGGGGCAATCCGCGCGCTCTTCACTCCTGGCCACTCGGGTACCGCGTCTAAAAACAAGCCGGCATCTTCAGCGAGCACGAGTTCACCTGTTTTTTCAGCATAAAACTTTGCTTTGCGCGCGGCGTTGGCTTCAAGCGTATCATGTGGCTCATCACACTCAGGTCCGCTATACACATCACATAGCGGTACCACCTCAAACATGGAGTATGCAAAATACGCGGCAATCTCCTTATATTTCCCTTCGTTGGTTGTACCAATGACAAGGCGAGGTTTGCTCATACATTACATTTCTTGTTCTGGCGGACGAATAAGAGGGAACAAAACGCAATCACGAATCGGTCGATTTTCAAAAAAAGAAAACAAGCGCTCTGACACTCCAAACCCACTTGTAGGCGGCATACCATGTTCGAGCGCCTCCACAAATTCTTTGTCGTGCATTTGCGCTTCGGTATCCCCTGCCTCGCGGAGTTTCGCCTGCTCTTCAAACCTTCGTTTTTGCTCAACCGGATCGTTCAACTCTGAATACCCATTTCCAATTTCACTCCCCGCAATAATCACCTGATAACGCTCAGTTACGTCTGGTCGGTCCGCGCGACTTTTCGCAAGCGGAGAAACAGCTACGGGGTGATTCACTAAAAACACCGGCCCTTTAATTTGCTTGCGGCAATATTTCCACAACAAGTCAATGAGCCGCCCTTTCCCATCGCTTTTTTCATACCCAATAGAAAGTTTGTCGAGACCAGCACGAAGTGTTTCGATAGGACTCGTAATATCCACCCCGGTCATTTTTTTCACGGTCTCGGCATAATCAATTTTTTCCCACGCCCCCGACACATCAATATCAGTGAAATCACCGATGGTAAACACGCTCTTGCCCCACGTTTTTTGAATCACCTCTTTATACATCTTTTCAACGAGAGCCATGCTCATGGTGTAGTCGGCATATGCCCAATAAAATTCCATCTGCGTGTAGTCTTGCAGGTGTTCACGACTCATGCCCTCGTTACGAAATTGACGTCCAATTTCAAACGTTTTTTCAAACCCGGCAACCATGAGCCGCTTTTGCCACAATTCCCCCATGGAGATACGCAAATACACATCAATATCAAGGGCGTTGTGATGCGTCACAAACGGTGTTGCGTCGGCTCCACCCGGAGTATTTTCAAGCACAGGGGTTTCAACTTCTAAAAATCCCTCGCGCAAAAGAAACTCACGGATGCTTTGCCAAAACGTGGATTTTCGAACAAAAAGTTCTTTGAGTTCAGGATGCGTCAAAATATCAAGATAGCGTTTACGCAAACGTGTTTCTTCATCTTGAAGTCCATGAAACTTGTCTGGCAAAGGAAGAAGTGATTTGGTAAGGAGTGTCCATGATGACACAAGCACCGATTGTTCACCCGCATTCGTTACAAATCGTTCACCCGTTACAGAAATAATGTCGCCAGCGTCAATTTTTTTTACAAACCGTTTAAAAAGCGCCTCTCCAAGAGTATCTTTTTTAAACACCACCTGCAGATGTTCGCCTGAACCATCAAAAAGCTCGGCAAAAGCAATCTTACCAATATCACGCTTTACCAAAATACGCCCAGCAATGGTTGTTGTAGTGCCACCTGAAAGCGCGCGGGCATCCTTGAGTGAATGAGTGCGTGGTGCTTGTGCTGGAAAACCAGCTACGCCATCGGCTTCCAAATCGTGCAATTTTCCCAAACGAACGGAGCGCTCATCGTTAATATCAATAATGTTAGTGTCTGGCATAGTATATATAGTGTAACGGTTTTTTATGAACGTGACAATCTAGGCAATAGCGATAATTTTGTAAGTTTGCACCCCTGCCGGCACGGTTACTTCCACCATGTCACCTACCTTTTTTTTCAAAAAAGCTGACCCAAGCGGTGATTCATTAGAAATTTTTCCATCGGCCGGGTTGGCTTCCTGCGCGCCAACCAGTGTATAGACACGTTCTTTTTCGTTTACCAAAACAGTAATCACCGAGCCGAGCGTCACTTCCGAACTTCTGCCTGCCTTACTTGAGACAATCGAGGCGTTATCTAACAGATATTGAATTTCTTTTACCCGGGTTTGCGCCCACGACATATCTTCACGCGCTGCGTGGTATTCGGCATTTTCCGATAGGTCACCAAGTTGGCGAGCTTCGTCAATACGCTTGGCGAGGTCTGGAATACGAGTTTGTTTTAATTCCTGCATTTCCCCCATTAATTGATCTTTTTTTTCTTGGCTCATGTATTGTTCTGTCATATCGGTAACGTTACATTGCTTTACTTTAGGTAAAAAAGAAGATACCGCACGAATGCGGGAGGTAAATGTACTATATCGTTACGTACAAAAAACGTCAATAAGTGACCTGGCGCAGTTTCGTAGTAGTGTATTCTTTGTTAGGAACGTTTTTTTGCGAGTAAATACGCTGTCATATTTTCCATTGGTGTCCCATCCGGGCGTTTGGCAGCAAGTGTTCCAGAGGCTTCACTGTATGACACAACATCCCAATCGCTGTAATGGTCTTTCAACCATCCACTGGAGGGGTAAAATGCACCTGGATCCTCACTGCTATCTTTAGCATACATATCACCACTGTTCGTAAATAAAGAAATAGCATGTACTCCGCCAGGGTTGGTGTGTTCTTTCATTTTTTGAAGAAGTGCTAATGCGTCACTGTCTTTCAAGTGCTGTAGGGTCGCAACCACCACAATCGCATCATACGAGTAGGGAAAATGCCACGCTGTAATATCTGCAGTTTCAGTGTCTATCGACATATTATTCCTCTTAGCAATTGCTTGTATTTTTTCAAGCCCAACATTCGATGTATCTACCGCCGTAACTTGGAACCCGTGTTTTGCTAAAAAAATACTATGACGCCATCACCTGCACCAATATCAAGAGCTTTGCCGCCTAAAACAAACGAAGGAATTTTCTCAACTATGGGCACTGGTTTTCCTTCCCCATAAAAGTGATCTCGTCCTTCGACACTTCCGTAAATGCGATTATACCTCTCAGGACTATTTTTCATAAAAAAAATTATTAAATATCTTTTTTATACCTCTCCTCACCCCACCACTTAAAAAACTCATACCCTACCGGTACGGCCGCCGACCCACCACCCTCACCTTCTTCAATAATAACCGTAAATACTACCTGAGGATTGTCGTATGGCGCAAACGACGTAAACCACGCATGAGGGAGCCGGTTTTTATTCCACTGAGCCGTTCCTGTTTTTCCTGCCACGTCAGCCGGCAACCCGCCCAAACGATGGCACGCTCCGTATGACACACAGTCATGCATACCTTGACGCACCACCTCAAGCATACTATTTGGCACACTTACTTGTCGAATAATTTGTGGCGTTTGCACTTTTGGCGCGTCATCATTGGCCCCTTCCACCGCACCAACAGCATGTGGTACATACACCGTTCCACCATTTGCGACAGTCGCGGTCATAGCGGCAACCTGTAACGGAGTCACGAGCAGATCCCCTTGACCAATCGACAGGTTATACGTGTCGCCGACATACCAACGCTCTTTTTTCACCTCTTCTTTCCAGGCAGGGCTTGGCACAAATCCGCGCTGTTCACCGGGCAAATCAACCCCGGTTTTTTCTCCAAGCCCAAACATGCGCATGTACGACGTCATAGTCTCAACCCCAAGACCCGTAAAATTATTATACCCGCCGCCAATGTAATAATAGAAAGTGTTAACCGACCATGCAATTGATTTTCGGACATCCGTTATGCCATGACCACCCGCTTGCCAATCAGGGAAAAAACGCGGACCAACTTGAATACCGCCAACACTATTCACCGTTGTACGAGGTGTAATAACCCCCTCTTTCAGCGCAGCAGCCGCAATAACCGGTTTCACTGTTGAACCCGATGGATACGTGCCGGCGATCGCACGATTAAACAGTGGCTGGCTGGGATTTGAGGTGTATTTGCTATACGCTTCTATAGAAATACCACCAGAAAAATCATTGTTGTTAAACGCAGGCAAACTGACCAGAGCTAGTATCTCGCCACTCCGCGGGTCAAGGGCAATGGCCGCGCCTTTTGTTTTTCCAAACTGTCTCAGCGCGCTTTGAAGTATTTGTTCAACTTTTTTTTGCATCTCGGCGTCAATGGTCAGATGCACATGGTGTCCAGGAATGGCTGGGGTTTCCGTAATAATTTTTTGTTCGCGTTCCAAAAAATCAACTTCGCGGCGTTTGATGCCAGAGACTCCCCGAAGCACTCCTTCGTATGTTTTTTCAACACCAGTCTTTCCCAGTGTGTCCGTAATACGATACCCACGATCACGAAGGGCTTGTAATTCGTCGCCTGTAATTTTTCCTTCATAACCCAAAAGATGAGACAGGGAGAGTGATGGTGTGCTTGTGCGCGAACCACCACCAAGCAAATACTGACGCTTACTTCCCTCAACCACCTCTACGCCAGGGAGTTCCGACGCGTGAATACGAATAAGAAGTGCCGTATCATAAGAAATATTTTCACGTATAACCACAGGCAACCCTTGCGCCAAGGTATCACGGAGTACTTTTGGCACCTCACCGATAAAACTAGAAAGTGCACGGATCATGTGTTCGCGCGCAAGCTTGTCACGCGGCGCGTCTTGTGGGGTAAGCAGAAGTGAAAAACTTGAAATATTTTTTGTGAGTTGTACGCCAAACCGATCAAAAATATGCCCGCGTTCCGCTGGTACAATTCGTACCCGCTCACGATTCATCTCGGAACGACGCGCGTAATATTCACCACGAATAAGCTGTGTGTAGACCAACCTGCTCATGATACTTAACGACACCAAACCAAGAATCACAAAAGCCACCACAATACCTTTTGGCGGGACATTGCTCCCTAAATGAGACGTCTCTTTTGCTTGACCACGTCCTTGAGTGTGGGCAAATGATATGCTACCCTCCACCCAATCAGTGGTAGGTCGTTTTTGGAGTGCGCTAAAAAAACCTTCATCACTCTCAATCGGAAACAAAGAATGTTCATCGCGATGAGCCATAGCCGAACACAGAATAGCGGTCTTTCGAAACTCGCGGTGTACGCTTGGTAAATACAAGAGAGGTGAAAAGCACCATAACTGTGGTAAACACAAGCTCAGTCACATACGTCAAAAGGATTGTGGTTGAAAACACAAAGGTTTCTCCTGCCGCAAACGTAGCAACAACAATACTTCCAGTGTAGAGCACACGATACATCACCATCACGATACCCGATAACGCCAAGGTGCTATACCATGTTTGGTTTGTAAAAATATAACTATAAATCCAATATCCAAATAGAAGTGAGCATGTTCCCGCAAGTAAAAGCACACCGAATGGTGTTTTTGTGTACAGCTCAATAAGAGCATGACACACAAACGACACCCACACCACCCACCCCTTTTCCTCGCGAACCAGAATAGACAAACACACACCCATAATACTATTGATCGCGTTCCATGGCGTCCCAAATGACGAAGCAACAGCAATGTGCGCGATAACTAAGCATATCGACAAAAAAAGTACACCGAGCATTCGGAGAAAAAAGCGCATACCTACGACACAATAATAGTAATGAGCCGCACCTTATCGAGCCTCGTAATCGGCGAAATCACGGCTTCTTGAAACGCTTGATATTGCCCTTTGTCTACCGAATCAATAGTACCAATTACAAGTCCCCGCGGAATACCCGGTTCTAGACCAGAGGTGACCACAATACTCCCGGGCGCAATTTCTTCCTGCTGTGGAATCCATGTCATACGCACACCAATACCATACCCACCTTCAACCATACCGAGACTCTCAATACGTCCGGTGACCGTGGCGGCCACTTTACTTTGACCGTCAGTTAAAAGACTAATTACCGCGGAACCAACATCAACACGCGCAACTTTTCCTATAAATATCCCATTACCTACAATCGCTGCTTGGCCCACTTTGATGCCTGCCTCACTACCGCGATTAATAATAATGGTACTACCAAGCGGTTCAATATTTTCTCCAATTGCCTCCACTTGCACTGATGCGCCAACATGACGCACGGCAGTGGATGTTACGAACCCAAGCATGACGCGTAAATCATCATTTTCATTTCGAAGAAGCAAAGCCTCAGCTTCATGCACCACGCTTTCTTCATATTTTTTTTTGAGATTCTGGTACGCCGTCTGCAACTCTTCAACACTATGAAACGTCTCTCTATCTTCTCCGCTACCCACATTCCACGAATATACTTGCTCCGACGCACGGTTTACAAGACTACGAAAAAATCGTTCAATGGGACCGAGCACGCCAAGCGTATGCAAAAAAACGGTCAGAAGAATCACGACCCCAAATGCAACCAGGGTACGTATTTTGGTATTATCCATATCGTTTTAGCTCATCCGTTTCGGTGGCGCCTTGGATTGCGGGCAGAAGGTAACCGCACTTCTTTCAAAAGAGCGTGTTCGGCCAAAAGAAGCCCTGCTCCACGCACCACCGCGGTTTGAGGGTCATCAGTCAAACGTACCGGCACTTCAGTAGCCTCGGCAATTAAAGAATCAATGCCGCGAAGAAGCGCGCCACCGCCCGACAAAATAAGCCCACGTTCATGAATGTCGGCCGTCAATTCCGGTGGAGTAAGCTCAAGAGCCATTTTTACATGATCAACAATAACGCGCACCGAACGCTCAAGTGCTTCGTGCACATGATCATTCGTCATCATCACTTCCTTAGGCAGTCCGGTTAATACATCACGCCCGCGAAGCGGGAATTCCATGTGTTCTTTTTGATGCACAGCCGAACCGATCTTCATTTTCATTTGTTCAGCATACCCCTCGCCAATATACAAATTAAATACTTCGCGCGCGTACTGCATGATATTTTTATTCATTTCATCACCTGCCACATGGGTCGATTTCCACGTCACCACACCGTGAAGCGATATCACAGCCACCTCTGTTGAACCCGCGCCAATATGCACAATCATGTTGCCAATTGATTCTTGAATCGGCATACGCGCGCCAATCGCCGCGGCCATCGGTTCTTGCACCACAATCACTTCACGCGCTCCAGCAGCAATGGTTACATCCTCAACCGCTTTCGTTTCTACCTCAGTTACCTCAAGAGGCACGCAAATAACCACGCGTGGACGCGTAAACAAATTAAATCCGTCTTCGTGTACTTTATCGAGCAGATATTTGAGCAATTTTTCAGCCACCTCGTAGTCGGAAATAATCCCATGGGTTAGTGGACGCGAAACAGTAATATGTGCTGGAGTTTTTCCAAGCATTTGTTTTGCTTCCTGCCCAACAGCCAATATTTGTTGTGTTTTGGTGTTCACGGCAACGACCGTCGGCTCATCAATCACAATACCTTTATCGCGCACAAACACACGGGTGTTCGCCGTACCCAAATCAATGGCAATGTCATTTGAGAATCGACTGAACACGCCTTTTAACATACTTAGGCAAGAAATGATTCAAGGGGTTGCATCGTTGTTTCCCCTGTTTTGCGATTCGTTACTTCGACCACACCGGCCGCAATCGTTTTTGGTGATACGACCACGCGTGTTGGCATACCAAGCAAGTCGGCATCAGCAAATTTTTCACCAGGTCGGAGTCCTTCGCGATCATCGTAGAGTACTTCCACACCTTTGGCTTTAAGTTTCTCGTATATCTCATTGGCTTTGGCGATATCAGCATCTTCACGACACAGTGACACAAGATGCATTTGAAATGGGGCTACGGCTTCTGGCCAAACCATGCCCTTGTCATCAGCAAATACTTCGGTAATAACTCCCATGAGACGAGTAATACCGATACCATATGAACCAAGATACACTGGCTTACTTACTCCATCTTTATCAGTGAAATACAAACCAAGCTGTTCACATTTACCTGTACCAAAGGTAAAAATATTTCCCACTTCAGCCGCTTTCTTTGCTTCAAACTCTTCTTTCTTTTTGCCCATTTTAGCGAGTGTTTCTTCATTAAAGATCTCTTCATTCATGGCAAGTTTACCATCCTTATGTACATAAATAACATCTTCACCCGCATCACAGATCGTTTGAAATTCATGACTAAACTTGTCAGTAAACACACCGCCAGACGCTGAGGTCACAAATGTAATGTCACCTAATCCAACACGGCGATACACATTCATGTACGCATCGATTGTTTTGTTATAGAACGCCATGTGTTCCTCTTCATTCGTACAATACGAATACATGTCTTTCATCACAAACTCACGGCAACGCATAACCCCACTTTTAGCACGAGTTTCATTGCGAAGTTTGTTTTGAAATTGATGAACGTAGCGTGGCAAATTCTGATAACTTTTAATATGTGACTTCATCATTTCAGTAATTGGTTCTTCGTGAGACCAACCAAACCCAATGTCTGTTCCATTTTTTAACTGTGATTTAAACCACACATCAACTTTTTCATCACTCCAGCGATCTGTTTTTTCCCAAGTTTCTTTTACCTGAATCGTCGACATGATAATTTCCTCTGAATCTAACTGCTCCATTTCCTCATTCACGATCTTTTTAATCTTGTTTAACACTTTAAAACCAAGAGGAAGCAGAGAGTACACCCCTGCCATTTCTTTATGAATATAGCCACCACGAATTAAAAGCTGGGCATTTTTTGCCACTTCTTCTTGTGAGACTTCTTTTCTTGTTTGGGTAAATAAGTGTGATTGTTTCATAAATAATTAGTGATACCGCGCTCGAGCTGCCAGTGTCCAAGAAATGACCGCCAGTAAAAGAAGCGCGATGCAGAAAATAATCGTATTTACTGGAGTCAGCCACCCTTTCCCCTGAAAAAAGAGAAGGAGGGTGAGCCCGGCAGCAAAGAGTACACCATCGCGAAAACTTCGTTCCACATGATAATACATCGGCACCGAATCACGTGAAAAATTGTGGTACAGGGCAAACATAGCAAGTGAGAGTGCCCCCACCAGAGAAGCGAAGAACGTGGCGTAAAAGAAGAGAAACCCCGACGTGGCTGTGGCAAATGGATTGATGTTCATAAGGACAAAAATCCACGCACCAATGCAAAGCATAGTGCCAAAGGTCATTAACAAAAGGTATTGGCGCAGAGTCATATACCGGTCTAGTCTATCGGGTTTTATGAGTTGGAGCAAGTTTACGCCAAATAGCGAATCCGATCGACCTCTTTTTTTCCGAGAGCATCGTTGATTTTTTCCACAATTTCCGCTTGACGCAGGCGAATTTCCTGCGCCATAGCCGCAGAGGCGCAGGTAATAGTGAGGGTTCTATTTTTAATATAGAGCGGCTTAGCATGGTTCGCCAAGGTACCAAAAAGTTCAGCAAAAATAGCCGACGTTTTTTCAACCACAAGGGCAGCGTCAATTTGACTACTGAGCGATGTGGGGCGTGATTTGTTGGCCTTAAACCGATCAGACAAGGCGTGGGAAATGGGCGTAAATGCCATAAGTACTCATTACAATTTTATGATAACACGCGCTCCCCAGGTCGACAAGCATGTTAGAGAGTGCGAAACTCACAAATGTCTTTAAAGTCACACCATGAGCACACATGCCCTGAAGGCGTAGCCACAAAATCACCAGCATGAATATGCTCCATAGTGGCAAGTAATTTTTGCTTGAGTGCCTCAAGCTCATCACCTTCTGCCCTAAAGCTGGTCTGAATACTATCGTTCACATAATAAAATGTGAGCTTGCCGACAGGCCCATATCCCCGATACTGTGGCAAGGTAGTTGCGGCAATGTGGTATATAAGAAGCTGTGGCTTATCATCACTACTTAATTTTTCCTTACTCTTCCCTGTTTTGTAATCTATAATCTCAAGCGTACCATCGGGCTGCTGATCAATGCGGTCAATGCGCCCGCGAATACGATGGTTCCCCACCATAATCGTAAACGCGCCCTCAAGAACAATTGGTACAGTCCAACGTCCTTCATTCGCCTTGTAAAATAATTTCAAAATATCTTTTCCTTTTATAAAATAATCGTCACGCAACTTAGCCGATTCGTACCAATCACCGTTCCATTCAGTTTCGTATATACGCAACAGCTCATCAAAAGAAGGAACGGTCACGGTGTTTGTATCACGATTCTGGCTCGATGTTTCAAATAACGATTCTTGTTTCGCACTGTTTAATTCACGCA
Organism: uncultured Gammaproteobacteria bacterium; assembly: GCA_964646505.1. Taxonomy (GTDB): domain Bacteria; phylum Patescibacteriota; class Patescibacteriia; order Magasanikbacterales; family UBA922; genus CAZQXB01. The sequence goes on along the minus strand of CAZYEQ010000015.1, from coordinate 3,341 downwards.
CTCGTTCGTAAAACACCTGAAAGGTGCGGTGCATGGTCGACCCAAAACTAAACGTGCCTCGACTCGGGGTTGGAATACGAAGGACATGTTTTAACTTATACCGATAGGGGCACGCCGCGTATGTTTCGAGCTGAGAAAAAGAAAACGTTTGGGGCGCATGTAAACGCGCGCTTCCGGTTGGCACCTCCTCCTTACGCGCGAGGTCGGCTGTAGTTACAACGCCCTTTGGAGTTCGTTTCTTTTTTGGTGCATCTTCTACCAAACCTGCTTCTACCAAAAAACGAGATGGTTTTTTATCGCGCGTACCACCGTAGTCGGTTGAACTTACGAGATATAATTTTTCTTTGGCGCGCGTGGCTGCCACATAAAATAATCGCCGCTCTTCTTCCATATGCCGGTCTCCACTTGGTACGGTTTCGTGCAGAAGTGCATCAGGCAGTGGCATGGCCTCGCCGCGACGACGAGTGGGAAACCGTTCTTCTACCATGTTCACTATAAATACCACCTTAAACTCGAGCCCCTTTGATTTGTGCACGGTAAGTACTTGCACCGAATCCGGTGTTTCTTCAATTTGTTCAGTTTGCCCCTCATCTCCGGCATCAATAACGTATTTGTATCGCTCCAAAAAATGAGCGACATGAGCATCAGGGGTGGCCGCTTCAAACGCCTCAAGTTCACTAAAAAATGTAGCCAGGTGATGAATTTGGCGTATCACATTTGCGTTCCCCGCCACTTCTTCTTTGGTAAGATACCCCAAGTACCCAGACACATCTAAAAACGCATAGAGCACCTCGGTTGGTTTATGGTGGCGTACTTTTTTCAGTGCCGCGTGCATGGCGTTCAATAATGTATTCAGGGCTGCCACACCTTCTGCTGACACCCCAAACTCGGTTGCCCGTTTCGCGGCTTCGTAAAGTGATATTTTGGTACGTGTTTCGTGGGCAATCACTTTTTGAAAATCATTTTCCGATAATCCCAAACACGGCAAACGAAGCAATCGAAACATGGCAATCGGGTCGTCGTGCTGTACGAGCACCTTGCACACATTCAGGCAGTCAAGGACAATAGGTTGTCGATATAATCCCAGTGACGACAAAAACTCAAATGGAATACGCGCTTTTTCCAGTGCTTCTACAAATGGCTCAGCATGCGCGTTGGCGCGCACTAAAATAGCCACATCATCCCACGAACTAATTTCTTTATCTTTTTTTAACCGTTCAATTTCTTGAATGACCGCAGTTACTTCGTCTTCTAACCGATCACGCTTCACATGAGTCACCTCACCTGTTTGCACACTGCCTTTGGCGACCAATTTTTTATTGAGATTCAATTTTACTTCTAACCGGTCAGGATTGTTGTGCTGAATCACCGTGTACGCTGTATCGAGTATGGCTTGTCCGGAACGGTAATTTTCTGTTAATACCACCTCAGACGCATGAGGATAGTCGTCTTTAAAGCGCAAAATATTAGACACCGATGCGCCACGAAACGCGTAAATACTCTGATCATCATCACCAACCACCGTAAGCTGTGCTTCTTTGCTCGTAAGAAGCTTGACCAATTCATATTGCGCGTGATTCACATCTTGAAACTCATCGACCAAAATATACTTGTATCGTGACTGTATTTTTTCACGCACTCCTTTTCTTTCATTCAAAAGTTTCACGGCATAAAAAAGGAGGTCGCCAAAATCCATCACTCCCTCATTAGCCAATAATCTTTGATATGTGTGATACGCGTTCGCGATTTCAAGCGCTTTTGTTTTTTCATCATCTGCAACTTTGTCTGCATCAAGCGACAACCCTTCCGCATACGCCACATACGCCTCGGGTGTTACAAGTTCGTCTTTACATGAAGAAAAATGACTCAACAGTTCGTGAATGTGCCGTGTAGGATTTCCGAGTGGCCTGTAGTACGTGAGTTGAAACGCCTCAAAGTGCTCACGCACAAAAAGCCATGCATCCGTTTCCGTGAGCACGCGAAACTGGTTTGGTAATCCAATATCAAGCGCAAATTCGTGCAAAAGGGTTTGGCAAAACGCGTGAAACGTGGCAATGTGCATGTCGGTATATCCCGTATCAAGCAGCGCGTCAACGCGTTCATGAATTTCGTCCGCTGCCTTCTCGTTAAAACTAAGGGCCAATATTTCTTCAGGTTTCGCAAGCCCTTCTTCAATAATATATTGAATTTTCTTCGCAATCACCGTGGTTTTTCCCGTACCAGCGCCTGCTACAATCAAAAGCGGGCCCTTGGTGTGGGTCACTGCCTGCCTTTGGGCTTCATTGAGGTTGTGCATAACTGGTCTTGACAAAACCCTTAAAACATGGTATAATCCGTTTTGTGTCTTTAGCCCGGTTTGGGCTATTTTTTTATCTCTACTTAGCCATTTTTACTTTTTTGCGTTCAGTGTACCACCAAATACTGTAAGCAGCAACAATGAGTGCCCAGTTGGGAAAAAAGATATACGGATGTGACCACGGCACCCCATGTACATGCGGGTGTGCTATAGGCCAAAGAAATGGCGTTGGAAAAAAGGCGGTCGAGTGAGTGGGAATATCTAAAAGAATATGAAACGGCCACGCAAGCATGGGAAGAAACGGTTTTTTGCGAATCAACCACACAATGGCAAACACAAGTACAAAAGGAATGAAACTGTGCGTGATATTGTAGAGCGAACCAACAAACGTGGGAATGGATGATTCAGGTGGTGGTCCATTTGACCAATCGGGTCGCGGTAACACACCGACCATCGTGAGCAACGTGTAGAGCCCAAACGATAGCATGTCGGGCGCTACGCCGAACGCGACAGCCGACCAAAACATTTTTTTATTCTTTTTTCCAAACAACATCCCACCCCACAACCCATGCGAAAACACATCCATATATATTACCAATGATATAATCGTAATTCTTTTTTTCGCGCGCTATAGTGCGGTACGGTTTCGCCGACCAAGCGCCAAAACGCTTTTGAATGATTCATTTCTTTTCGGTGACACAGCTCGTGCACCACAATATAATCAACCAGTGGCAGCGGGAGAAAAAAAATACGATAATTGAAATTCAAATTACCCTTGCTCGAACAGCTCCCCCACTTCGACAAGTGATTTTTTATACTCACGCGCTCTATACGCACGTTGTAATGTGTATTATACAAAGCAATACGTTCTTTCACCAACTTAAGCGCGCGGCCTTTGCACGCCGCATAATTGGCTTGCATGCCAGGTGGCACGGGAATGGGCTTGCGTTTTGCCTGTAATTTTTTCTTCATCACCTCAATCCACTCGGCCTGCTCTGTTACAAACGCGTCGATCATGTCTTTTGGTGTGCGCTTTGGCGCGGTT
>CAZYEQ010000014.1:13556-17860 GCA_964646505.1 uncultured Gammaproteobacteria bacterium | reverse complement strand
TCGAGACGTTTTTGTTCTTTCTCGCTTCGGTCCGAAGGATCTTTTTGCTCCATTTCCAGAATACTTTTCATGGTCTCGGCAATTTGTGCTTCAAGTTTCGATTCTGTAACAGGATGCAAAAAATTCTCCTGACCATGTCTGGAGATAGCATCGGGTGTAGCAGGAATTGTTTCTCGCATAGGAAAAAACTATATGTAGTATATCAACACTCTCCCCTTGACACAAGACGAAATATGCGCTAGGGTGTATACTCAGTACACAAAAGGAGGGTATTTTTTTGAAAAAAACGAAAAGACCGTCGTATCTTAGGCTTGTCGAGGATGATACGCCGAGGCCTGACGTGGAAACGCCAAGAGCAAACGTTATTTCACTTGCCAAGCAACGAATTTTTGTCCAAAATCCCAACTATTTCTCCTCAAACGGGGTTACTGTTGGGCGAGTATGGATAGCAGACTGTAACGAGCTTTTCGTACGTCTGATCGGGGTCACGTACCCTGTTCCAAAACAGTTTCCGAGTTTTGCGTTTGAGCGTACGGCAACGATTTTGGTGAGACATGTTAGCTATGCCGTCGAATACTACGGTATAACTTCAGTGCCTGGGGAGAAGGCGGTGGATTTGTCTTATACCGTCAAAGGACGTCCGCAGGCATGTGTTCGGAAAAGGGGAACCGAGTACATCGTGCTGTTCCGAACAGACGTGACCGGGGCAGAAGTGCTCCAAATTCCCTTTCAAAAGGATGAAGGACCTCGCGGCGCATAAGTCGCTCTGAGGGTCCAAAAACGCCCAAGACGTGTTCGCACATCTTGGGCGCTGTTATTTTTCGCGGGTTTTAGGCAGCTCTACGTTCTTCCCCGTCTCCGTTTTCATCTGCCCATACCGGTTCCTCAATCGGAATAGAATCTAAATCAAATTCGTTTTTTATCTTTGGTTTATTATTTCCACCATATAATGTTTCTGCGATAGTAGAGAGGGCTTGCATGCGCACACGATCTTGTTTTGTGGCCGCGTTACCGTGCAGAATATTTTCTTTTAAAATATAGGCATCAATTTGAGAAACCACGTGCCGAAGCAGGCTGGGTAGGTTCATGTTCGGGTATGCCTTTGCGGCCTGTTCAGCAAGTGCCATGAACATGTCTTTGTCGCGAGCCAAACTCATTTTTTTTGTGTCATCAAGATTTTTCATGGCACCAGTAATCGCTTCCATGATTTCTCGAGTTTTTTTATCACGTTCGGCTGTTGCATCTAATTCTTTTGGTTCAATTTCTCGTAGACCACCAGCTGTTCGTCTTTTTTGATTCTTCGGCCGCTGCGCTTCAGACGAATGAGCTTGTGATTCAAACGTGGAATGACCAACGTCACGCATGGCCTCTCTTTGGGTTCGCATAAGAAGAAAGATAAGATATACACAGTATACCAAAAATACCTGAGGAATACCACCTTGATTTTTTTCTGGTTTTTCTCTATACTTCGGGCAAAATTATGGACACGAAACAAGGAGAAGCAACCCATCGTTACCACGTGATGACGTTCGGTTGTCAAATGAATAAAAATGATTCTGAGCGCCTTCATGGCGTGTTTCGTCATATGGGCATGGCACACACCGAAAACCCCGAAGAGGCGGACGTGATTATGATGAACAGCTGTTCGGTACGCGCTTCAGCAGAAAGCCGTATTTTTGGGTTTGCTCATAATTTTGCCAAACTGAAAAAGAAAAAACCCGAGCTTGTGGTGGGGGTAACGGGCTGCATGCCAGGGCGTGATAAAGATGGCAAGATGCGGGAAAAACTCGAAGGTGTTGATCTGTACTTCTCCATAAAAGATATGACCAGGCTTCCAAGTATGCTGGCATCTGTGAATCCTGCCTTTCGGGTGATGGAAGATTTGGATAAAGATTATTTGAAGCTACACCCTGCGTATAAGCAGTCGTTTCAGTCATTTGTTACCATTCAAACAGGGTGCAACATGTTTTGTGCCTATTGTGTGGTGCCCTACGCGCGCGGGCTTGAGGTGAACCGCTCGCTCAAAGACATTCTTGAGGAGGTGCGCGCCCTCGCGCTTCATGGTACAGTAGAAGTGACGTTACTCGGGCAAATTGTCAATCATTATATTGCTCCTGATCCGGAGCATTTTTCAAAAAAAAATCCGTACAAAAAAAATGATTTTGCTAAGGTGCTCTGGGAAATCAATCAAGTACCAGGTATTGAACGTATCCACTTTACCGCTCCGCATCCGTTGTATATGGACGATGAGGCCATTGACGCGCTTACGCTACCGAAACAGGTAAACTGTATTCATTTGCCCATGCAGTCTGGGTCGAGCGAGATTTTAGCCCGTATGAATCGGCGCCACACTCGCGAAACCTACCTTGAGGTGGTGAAAAAAATTCGTGAAAAAGTGCCTTCCATTGCGATTGCCACCGATATTATCGTGGGCTTTTCCGGAGAAACAGAGGCACATTTTGCGGAAACGTTATCGGCTTACCGTATATGCGATTTTGATGTGTCGTATCACGCGCAGTATTCGGTTCGTTCGGGCACGCTTGGACCAAAACTCTACAAGGATGATGTGTCAAAAGAAGACAAGAAAGAGCGATGGCAGCGTCTACAGGCACTTATGGAAGAAACGACCAAGCGAAAGAACGCGCTGCTTCTTGGTACAAATGTGTCTGTGCTTGTCGATACCGTAGAGGGTGAGTGGTGCACTGGTAATTCACGAGAAATGAAGCGTGTGCGTTTTAAAGGTGGTGTCGAACATTTGGGTACCATACAAGAGGTGCGTATTACAAAACCCGATATATGGATGCTGTTCGGGTCGCGTGTATCTAAGAAAGGGGTGTATGCATGATAAGAAACTCCCAAAACTCATTGTGCTTTTAGGGCCGACTGCTGCCGGAAAAACCGAGTGGGGTATTCGTTTGGCTAAAGCCGTCAATGGTGAAGTTATTTCAGCTGATTCACGCCAGATTTACAAAAAAATGACTATCGGAACCGCTAAACAGTCGGGTGATTGGCAGTGGCAGGGGTTGCACAAGGTGTTCATGGTCGATGGTATCGCGCATCACCTGGTTGATTTTTTGGATCCGGGAAAACCGTTTACCGTAGCTCAATTTCGTGATCGTGCGGTCAAGCACATTAAACTCGCGCACCGAAATAGCAAGATGCCTTTATTGGTCGGTGGAACGGGGCTGTATTTGTCGGCGATTGTCGACAATTATCACATCCCACGTACATCGCCTAATAAAAAACTCCGCTCCAGTTTAGAGGGAAAAACAAAAGAAGAATTGATGCAGTTACTTCAGTCACTTGACCCTGAAACCGCGGCCGTGATTGACGTGCACAATACACGACGCGTGATTCGAGCGCTCGAAGTGTGTATTTTAACCGGACAACCGTTTTCCGAGCAGCGTGATAAAGGTGAACAATTGTTTGATGTGCTCCAAATTGGCGTAGAGGCAGATCGGCATACGTTGTATGACCGTATCCATAGGCGTGTTGATGCTATGATGGAATCAGGGCTCTTGGCCGAGGTTGAATCGCTTATGAAACAAAAATACGCGTGGCACTTACCTAGCATGAGCGGCGTGGGCTACCGGCAGTTTAAAGAGTATTTTACCGGTGAGAGAACATTACCTGAAGTGGTGGAGCGTATTAAGCGAGATACCCGACATTTCGCGCGTCGACAACTCACTTGGTTTCGCCGTGACAAGCGTACGAAGTGGGTACGCACGTACGAAGAAGCTGAAAAGCTTGTGAAACAGTTTTTGGAAGATAAAACATAAAACTACGACCATTATGGTCGTAGTTTTTTCTTTAAAAGTTCTTCGGCAGCGCTTGGGTCAACCGTACCCTCGGAAGCACGCATGACCATGCCCTTTAAAAACTGTAACACCGCGTCTTTACCACTCTGGTACTCAGCCACTTGTTTGGGGTGATTGTCGATAACCTGGTTTACGAACGCTTCGATGGCGCCAGCATCATCGACTTGGCCATAGCCTTTTTCTTCCATCACATGACTAGGGTCGAGGTTTACACCCGAATCGATCATGGCCACAAGGATTTTATGAGCATTGGTTAAGTTTACTTTTTTTGTAAGCGCGAGCGCGATAAGCTCAGCCATATTTTCTGGTGAGATTTTGAGAACGTGTATGTCGATTTTGCGTGACGCCATTTCTCCCATGAGTTTGGTGGTTAGAAATGTTCCAACCGCACGTGCCCGAATATCTTGAGGAATGTCGTCGGCATACCCTTGTGATCCAAGTTCGCTCATGACTCTTTCGGTAAAGGTTGCCCACCCGCTATCTTCG
>CAZYEQ010000014.1:0-13546 GCA_964646505.1 uncultured Gammaproteobacteria bacterium | reverse complement strand
CGGTCAAAAGTTTGGCGTCAGCGTAAGAAAATTCGTACTCATCGCGAAAACGCGCGCGTTTGGCTTGGGGGAGTTCGGGAAGCGTCACAGCACCGGCGATTTCCATGGGGTGAAATGCCGGAATGTCTGGCTCGGGAAAATACCGATAGTCGGCCGCGTTTTCTTTGGATCGTTGGGGAACAGTGATGCCCTTTGCGTCATCGTATCCTCGCGTTTCCTGCGTCCATGTTTTACCTTCATCGAGTAGTGTGCTTTGACGGTCTATTTCATAGAGAATCGCGCGCTCCACTGCTTTAAACGAGTTGAGATTTTTTACTTCGACTTTCGGATTGAGTTTTGCTCCGGTTGTGGCAATAACTTTCCCGTTTTCAATAACAAATGAATCCTTTTTTTGTACCGAAATATTCGCTTCACAGCGCATGTGTCCTTTCTCCATATCAGCATCAGACACGTCGAGCGCGCGCAGCAATGTGCGTAGTTCCTGGCAGAATGTTTTGGCTTCAAGCGCGGTTTGGAAATCGGGATCAGTGACAATTTCCACAAGTGGCGCGCCAGCGCGATTAAAGTCAACAAATGTCTCGCCGTTTTTGCCGTGGGTGAGTTTGGCGGTATCTTCTTCGAGATGCGCGCGAGTGATGCCAATCGTGACACTGTCACGAACGTTGTCTTCAAGGGGGAGAGAAAGGGTAATGCGTCCGTGTTCGGCAATAGGTTCGTCGTATTGTGAGATCTGGTAGCCTTTTGGTAGGTCGGGGTAGAAATAGTGTTTGCGGTCGAATTTTGAAAGGTCACGAATGGTGCACCCAAGAGCTTTGCCGATAAGCACCGTCATGCGAATAGCTTCTTTATTTGGAACAGGAAGTGTGCCAGGGTGTGCTAAGCAAATAGGGCAGATGGCCGTATTCGGTGAAGCGTTATCGCGTGCGTTCGGACACGCGCAAAACATTTTGCTTTTCGTTTTTACTTCAACATGGACTTCCATGCCGATAATAGGGGTGTAGGACATAGCAGGTTCAGGCGAATGGATCGTAACGGAAAAGAGTGGGGTGGTTAGGCTACTGTCGTTGGGGCTTGGGTCGCGGTGCGTTTTGCGTCGTCGTAAAATATAATTTGGGTAGCCGTACCAAAAGGGGTAACCACAATGGTAATCGCGATACCAATAAGATCTGAGAGGAGGATAAGAGTATTTTGACTAACGCTCCCTGATGTTATGTTCATGAGGCGGGAAATGGATTCAATAATAAGTTGGATGAGTCCATGCGGAGCTGAGGTGAGAAAGAGAAAAACAATCGCTGTGGCAAAGACGCGCCAGAAAATAGCCGACCAACGTCCACTCACTAACCGTTTACTTTCGCGAAGGGCCTCGGTAGCGGTGCGATTTCCAACGGCTACTTCCTGACTAACAAAGGTGAACCAAACTCCGACGATCACTCCAGGAATAACGAGAAAGAGAAAGCCTAAAAATGCCAGTATTCCACCGAGAATAGCAGCTCCAATTGCTCGCGGCAAAAGAGGAAGTGATGCGAGCAATTCTTCTTTTACAGAGCTAACCGCGCCTCCTTTTATTTTGGCCCATGTGACACGGATGAACGCAAGTGATACCCAAAGACTCCATATGGTGGCGATTATGGCGAGGACGAACGAGATAATTTCCGTCGGACTCATAGACGGTACGGCGGTTCTTGCTGGAAAAACATATGCATAGAGGACAGCAAGGACAATAAATGGGCCACTCACAAGGGTGGCGTAGGTCAAAAAGAGTGTAGTGTTGGCTTTATACAGTTCAAATCCACGTTTAAGTAAGTCGGTAACAGAAAGAAGCATATAAAAAGAAAAAGGATTATTGAAGGTAGAATATCATTTTTTTTGCTGTTTCGCAAGCAAAAGTGTCTGCACTTTTTCCCACAATTTTTCGTGAATCTCTTCAATCGATAAAAGGCGACCCTCATACTCACATTCAAGGAGAGTGAAATCAGAAAAACTGGAAGCAAGTCCAAGGTAGGCATTTTCAGCATTTTTAAGATGGTTGAGGTCGTCTTCGTGAATGTCCCGTTTTTTTCCGTGCAGGTATTCACGAGCTGGTTTTTTATCAACGAGCATTTGCGCGGTTTCCGCAGATACGTGCAAAATAATATTGATATCGGGTCTGGGAATACCGAAAATGGTGTATTCCAGCTCGTAGTTCCAGGTAAAATATTTTTTTCGTTCTTCTGGGTCCGTAATTTTTCCGCCCTGGTGTCCCATGTTTGAGGCAATGTAACGGTTTGCGATAACAATATTTCCTTCCGCAAGCCATTGTTTTATGTCAAAACTCGCAGCATAACGATCGCAGGCATACAAAATGGAACCGCGGTATGGGCCAACTTCTTCGGCAGTACCAAATGCTCCGTTGAGGTAGTCTTCAACAAGTGCCGCGCTTCGTTCACCGTACCTCGGAAAGTGCACCTGCTTTACCTTGTGTCCTTCCTTAGTGAGGCGATCAATGATGAGTTCGGTTTGTGTGCCTTTACCTGAGCCATCAGTTCCTTCGATGGCAATGAAGATGCCTTGTGACATAGAAATTATATAAGACGTCTGTATACGACAAATGAATATCCTCCATGATCCTCTCGCTCTGTTTCTTGCCACATGTGGGGGTTGATAGTGGGGAATGCCACATCTCCCTCGTATGTTTCGTGAATTTCGGTAATGTACAATCGGTCAGCTCGATCAATAGTTTGTGCGTAAATTTCGCCCCCACCAATGACCATTATGTCGGTGTTTGGGTGTGCGTCAAAAGCATCATCAATTGAGGAAAAAAGACGAACACTTTCTGGTACACGGTAATTTGTTTGTCGTGTAATCACAAGGTGTACACGATTGGGTAATGGTTTACCGAGTGACTCAAATGTTTTTCTTCCCATGAGAATGTGTTTGCCCGTGGTAAGCGCTTTGAAATGCCGAAAATCCTCTGGGATATGCCAGGGGAGACTGTTATTTTTTCCAATTACACCATTGTCTGCAACCGCAGCCACCAGTGCTATCATATAGCGATTTCAAAAGAAATTTTTGGATAACTTTCATATCCAACCAATTGTGTATCTTCGGCGGTCCAATCAAATATGGAGGTGAATTTTTCAGTGCTTAGTGTTGGAAGAGGGTATTTGTTGATGTCGCGCGATAATTGTTCTTTTGCGCCCTCAACATGATTTGCGTAAATATGCACATCAGCGAGAAATCCAACTAATTTTCCTTCTTGTAGTCCAGCTTCTTTTGCCAAAAGATGTAGGAGTAGGGCATAACTTGCAATGTTAAAGGGTAGCCCAAGCATGGTATCAACAGAGCGTTGATTCCAAAGAAGATTTAATTTACCATCAAGCACCGTAAGTTGGTAACCATAGTGACATGGCGGTAGACCCATTTGGTCAAGCATAGCTGGATTCCAGGCCATTACAATCATGCGACGATCATTTGGGTTTTTTTTGAGTGTTTCAATCACTTTTGCTAACTGGTCAATGCCCTGGTTGCGATAGTCTGTGGTGTATGAGTAGTATGGTGCATTAAAGTGGCGCCATTGGAAACCGTATATTGGTCCAAGGTCACGTTCTTCAAGCATACGTTTTTTAGCCGCATCGTCGTGTCCGTAGGGCGCCTTTTTGGGGTTGGCCCATTCGTCCCATATATGGTTGTTATGCTCAATAAGCCACTGCTTGTCGGTGATTCCTTTGATAAAAAATTCAAGTTCTGTGCTGATGAGTCGAAGGGACTTTTTTTTTGTCGTCATGAGGGGAAATCCTGTGCTCATGTCATGTTCAAACATTGCTCCAGCAATGGTAAACGCATCTTCCCCTGTGCGGGTTTGTTTACGCGTACCTGTGTCTAAAATTTTTTGAACTAGTTCATGATACGCGAGCATATGTTTTTGTGTTTATGGTAAAAGCAAGGGGTATCGTATCAGTCATGTCCAAAGAAACGCAAGGTTAAAAATAATCTGTCCGTGGATAGACGGTGTATAACATGCAAAAATAAAAATCCCGATTGGGATTATGTGTGCGAGACCCTGACACCGATGAACGGTTGGCCAGGGCTCGCGATTTCTAGCGCGGTCTTATCGGATCACGGACGGCGAGGACGACGATGGGGCGGCCGTCTTTCCAGAAGTCATATGGACATTCCCCGTGTACCGCAGGGTAAGTCGTCTGTTGTGACCAGTATCCCGTCTATTGACAACCATCTCATTTCATGCTATAGTATACCCATCATCACATCGGCCCAAGGCCGTTTTTAAATACTTGAAAAGCACATATGCTCGCGGCAATTCAACGGTATTTTGTGGATTCGTTCCATGAAATCAAAAAAGTGTCATGGCCAACCAAAAATCAGACCAAAAATTACACCCTTATTGTCATCGGACTGACCCTTGCTATGGCTATTTTTTTGGGCGCTCTTGACCTTGGATTATCTCGTCTTTTAGAGTTTCTTATTGCCTAATATATGGCTAAACAAACGCTTAATTTGGGTCGTCGCTGGTACGTACTTCATACCTATAGTGGGTATGAAGAAAATGTAAAACGCAACTTGTTACAACGTGTTGAGTCATTTGACATGCAAGACAAGATTTTTGCGGTCCTCGTGCCAAAAGAGAAAAAAATCAAAATTAAAAATGGGAAGCGCACGACCGTGGAAGAAAAGATTTTTCCAGGGTATGTGATGGTTGAAATGGTCGTTGACGACGATTCATGGTACGTGGTACGCAACACCCCAAATGTAACAGGGTTTGTTGGGTCAGGAACCACGCCAACCCCGGTTGATCAAAAGGAAATTGATGCACTTGAGAAACGCATGGGCGTAGAAGAGGTGACTCACAAAATTGATGCCTCTGTGGATGATCCGGTGCGCATTATCGATGGCCCATTTAAGAATTTTGAAGGCAAGGTGAGCGCGGTTGATGAATCACGCGGCAAGGTGAAGGTGCTTGTGAACATGTTCGGCCGTGAAACTCCAGTTGAACTGGATGCACTTCAAGTAAAGAAGATCTAATGTCTTACCCCGTGCCCTCTTGCCAAAAGAGGTAAAGTAGGGTATAGTGGCCGCAATCTTCATAACGCTCCTCTGTCGCTTCTAACAGAACGCGTTACAAGACTGATTTTTAGAAGTATTTTCGCTTATTATGGCTAAAAAAATTGTAACCCAACTCAAGCTTCAAATCGTTGGTGGCGCGGCTAACCCAGCACCACCTATTGGTCCAGCTCTTGGTCAGCATGGTCTGAACATTCAAGATTTTTGTAAAAAGTTCAACGACGCAACCCAAGATAAAAAAGGGGAAGTGGTACCAGTGGTGATCAATGTGTACGAAGACAAATCGTTCTCATTTATCATGAAGGTGGCCCCAGCGTCTGAGCTTATTAAAAAAGCAGCCAAAGCTGGTAAAGGTTCAGGAAATCCGCTCAAAGACAAAGTGGGTAAAATCACCCAAAAACAACTCCGTGAAATTGCGGAAAAAAAGATGGTTGACATGAATACGACCGATGTCGAAGCCGCCATGAGAACGATTGCCGGTACGGCCAGACAAATGGGCGTGACAATTGAGTAATGTTCATAGTAAAAACAGAAGTCACCGTGATCGGTGATTTCTTTTTTTATCCAATGAGCTATACTACACATGTTTTCTATATTTACTATGAGCACACATGTGATTGCGGTGTATGGACTAGAGAAACAGTTTCGGCCACAGGTACGGAAAGGATTTCGTGGATATGGAGTGCGTATGTTTGGCGAGCCACTCACTATAGATTCGTGTCTGCCTGAAACAACCGATCTGATTATTTTTATTGATTCTCCAGTTACGAAAGATATACTTGATAATCTTCCTGCCCTGAAAACAATTGCTACCATGTCAACCGGTTTTGATCATATTGATCTGAGGGAGACAAAAAAACGTGGTATTACTGTGATGAATGTGCCAACCTATGGCGAACAAACAGTAGCTGAACACGCCGTCGCGTTGCTTTTGGGGCTTACGCGTAAACTATTTCCTTCGGTGAAACGAGTAAAAGAGGGTTTATTTGACTATGCTGGGCTTCGAGGTATGGACATTGCGGGGAAAACCATAGGGATTATTGGTACAGGCCATATTGGTATGCATGTGGCACGCATGATGGCTGGTTTCGATGTACGTCTTCTTGGGTATGATGCGTACCCTAACCAAAAAGAGGCCAAAGCCGTCCAGCTTACGTATGTGTCTCTTTCCAAGCTTTTGTCCGAAGCAGATATTATTTCCTTGCACCTGCCACTGGCAGAGCAGACACATCACATCCTCTCAAAAAAGGCCTTCCAAAAAATGAAGCGCGGGGTGTACGTGATTAATACCGCTCGTGGCGCACTCATTGATTCAGAAGCACTTGTGTGGGCTTTGCATGAAGGAATTGTTGCCGGGGTTGGCCTTGATGTGCTTGAAGATGAAGCATCGGTAAAAAGCCCTGCCCGCTTGGTGTATGGTGAGGGGAAAGAGGTGCATCAGAATATGCGCACAAACTTGATGAATCAAATGCTGATTGATCACCCAAATGTGATCGTCACGCCCCATAACGCCTTTAATAGTAATGAAGCCATGACTCGTATTATTCGGACGACGATTGATAATGTGCAGGGAGCGATGGCCGGAGCGCCTTTAAACGTCGTGGGCGGAAAAAAACGGGGTTGACAGAAAGTGTTGTTTGGGCTATACTTGTCGCCATATTCATGTGGGACCCTAAGGCACTTATACCAAGGGGGTTTGTACCACGTAACCATACGTATGTATGTCGTCAAAACGATACGCTGCCGCAAAAGCGAAGGTTGATGCAAAAAAGACCTATACGCTCGATGAAGCAGTGGCACTTTTAAAGGAAACCAGCACCGTGAAATTTGATGCAGCGGTTGAGGTGCACGCGCGTTTGGGTATTGACCCGGCCAAAAGCGACCAGCAAATTCGTACCACAGTGGCTTTGCCTCATGGTACTGGAAAAACAAAAAAAGTAGCTGCGTTTGTGTCAGCTGCGCATGAAAAAGCGGCGAAAGAAGCTGGTGCCGACTTTATTTACGGTGAAGAAGACATTAAAGCCATTAAAGACAGTGGAAAGATCGAATTTGATATTGCGGTGGCTACCCCCGACATGATGCCGAAAATGGCTGTGGCTGCGAAAGTGCTCGGCCCAAAGGGGCTCATGCCGAACCCAAAGACTGATACGGTAGGAACGGATGTGGCAAAAATGGTGACTGAACTTAAAAAAGGAAAGGCTGCCTTCAAAAATGATGTTGGTGGCAACGTCCACATTTCTGTAGGTAAAATTTCCTTTGAAAAGGAGAAAATTAAAGAAAACATTGTGGCCTTCCTTGATGCCTTGAAGAAAACCAAGCCATCAACCTCAAAAGGTACGTTTGTCCAGAGTGTGTTTGTCACCACAACCATGGGACCAAGTCTAAAAATCAAAGTTGACTAAGTCAAAGTCCTTCCCTTGCGGGAAGGACTTTTGTTTTATGGAAAAGTTTGGTATATTTTGCGAAGCATTGTTTTTTAATGACGCAGTATGATTTTGTCTGACCACGATATCCGTATCGCTATGGAAAAGGGGGAGATTACGGTTTCCCCATATGACGAAAAGTTCCTTCAACCTGCTTCGATTGACCTGCATCTGGATCGCCATTTTTTGGTGTTCGACACGACGCGCCACTATGTGATTGACCCCAAAAAACCCATGGATGACATTATGAAAGAAGTGGTGATCACCGACGATGAACCATTCGTACTTCACCCAGGTGAGTTTGCCTTGGGTATGATTTATGAGAAAACCGGCGTGGCCGCGCATATGGTGGGTAGACTTGAGGGAAAAAGCTCGGTAGGGCGCATGGGACTCCTCATTCATGTGACCGCTGGCTTTTTAGACCCTGGGAATGACCTGAAAATGACCTTGGAGCTCCATAACACGGCCAACATGCCTATTTTACTCTATTACAAAATGCCTATCGCTCAGATGGCGTTTGAGCGCTTGTCGACCCCATCTGACCGACCGTACACGAAAGACCATGCGGGGGCCTTAAATAGCAAGTACGTAGGGGACATGAAGCCACGCGCGAGTCAGATGTATAAAAATTTTCCGACGGCATAAGTATGGAAAAAATCATTTTTGCGTTTTTTGGGCATATGGGTTCAGGGAAGGGGGCGGCTGCGGCGTATTTGCACGAAACATATGCCATTCCTACGTTTCGCTATTCAAGTATTTTGCGCGATATTTTGAAGCGTTTATATATTTCTGACGAGAGGAAACATATTGTTGATTTGTCCGTCGCTTTGCGCCAAACGTTCGGTAATGATTTGCTTGGTCGGGTTATAAAACAGGATATGGCTACCACAGAGGGCTCCATAGTAATGTTGGACGGTGTACGTCGGCTTGACGATATTAAGCTATTTGAAGGAAACCCTCGTTTTGTGCTCGTATATATTGATGCGAGCGAAGAGACACGACTGAAAAGAATGAACGCACGAGGGGAGAACGTTGATGATGCAAACAAAACAGCCGAGCAGCTGGCAAAAGAGCGTGCGATGGACACCGAAGCGTCGATCGACGAAGTGGTGCCACACGCCACGGTAGTTATTGATAACAACGGTGATTTTGATGCATTCAAAAAACAACTTGATGACCTTGTAAGCCGTTATGCAAGTACAAATTAAACGCGTTGACACGGCACTTCCATTGCCGGCGTACCAAACAAAAGGCGCGGCCGCGTTTGACATCTATAGCCGTGTCGATATGGTGATTGAACCAAAAACCTTGGCGCGTATTCCAACAAATCTCATCATCGCTACCCCTGAGGGCTATATGCTTATGGTAGCCGCGCGCTCGGGGTTACCAGCTAAAAAAAATCTTATCATTCCGCATGGATTTGGCCTCATTGACGAAGATTTTTGCGGTCCTAATGACGAAATTTTGTTTCAGGTGTATAATATAAGCGATAATCCTGTGTCTATTACTCGCGGCGAGCGCCTAGGGCAGGGTGTGCTTGTGCCGATTGCCAAAGCCGAGTGGAGTGAGGTGAGTGAAATGGCAAGCGCGAGTCGGGGTGGATTTGGGTCAACAGGGTCTTAATGTCGTTTGTATGCCGCCTCTTTTGTCGGAAGAAGCGTTAAAACAAGATATTACCGCACTTCGTAAACGATACGAAGATATTTTGGCACGGTTGCGAGGCGTCGAAGAAGAACTGTTAATGATACGAAAAGAAATGATTAACACGACCGAAGAGGTTGAACGTAAAAAAGCGAAAAAACTTGTTCGTGATCTTTGATGTATGGTAGATAAAAAACATTTGGGCGATACCTTACCTGGTCATGCTGATATAGGCACTGACGAATTTGAATACCGTAAGGAAAAAAGGTTGGAATTGAAACGAGAGTACGGTGATTTAACTGCACAAATTAAGTTGGCAGGAGATTTGGTTGATCAGGTGGAGAAAGGTAGGGTTGCGTTATTGAAGCAGATGGGAGATCTGATAAACAATCGTTCGGTATCGAAGGAGGCGCGTTACGAAACATTACTGAGCATGGTACAAATTTTGCGAGGCATAAAGGAAGATATTGATACGCTCACAATAGATGCGCAAAGAATCGCGGCAGATGTCAACGTGCTTGAGGTGCACGGTGATTCTGAAGATCTTCGTGCAAAGGCCGAAGTGGATGGAGAGTCAAGAAAAGATCAAATGGCTCAATTGCTTGATCAAGCCGAAACGTGCCTTCAATGGTTACTTAAAGAAAAAAATTGGACCCTAAAGGTGGTGGGCACTACCTTGCAGATTATGGAAGGCCAAAAAATAGTAAGGGATGGTGCTATTGAACAAGCGGTGGATTTTAGGGGTAAAAAAGCAATCGATATTCAAGATCTAGGCTTTGGTCCTAGTTCCCTGAAGGAGCGTGTGATTCAGATTAGACAAGCGTTACGTAGTCTGTATCCAAAGTTTGTTGAGACTGGACTTGCTTCTGAAACTCCAGTACAAGAGCCTAAAAAAAGAGAGAAAAAAACACCTGAGTCGCCGGCTGGTGGCACTGTACCAACACTTGAACCTTCGAATACAGCCAATGGTGGTGACGTGCCAGAGGTAGGTAGCACCTCACCTCGGTTAGAGAGGGAAGATGTTGAACGGGAGCCAGTGTATGGTAATGACGATCTTACCCCTGAAGTTTTTTTTGCCTATTCGAACGAAAAACAACTCAAGATTTTGACCGCTCTAAAATTGGCAACAACCATGACTGTAGCGGAAAAACTGTACGCAGTCATGGAACTACACCGTACACAACAAGCAGGGGGCGGTGTGGATAGGGCGATGAAGGGGGATATAGAAGCGTATGGAAAGGTGCATGTTAAAAATGTAAGGAGTGAGCTTGCGCGCGCCCTTCGGGCAAAGAAAGATTTGCCAGAAGAAAGCGAAGCAGAGCGTGAAGGAGCTAAAAAGCAAATAGGTTCGATGCGAAGCGAGCTTTACAACCTCGTTTTCGACGCACCTAAAGCAGTTGCGGAACATGCACTTACTGCTCTTGCCCGTACAAGTAGCCGAAAATTTCTTGCTTGCGAAACAAGGTTACGATTTCTTCATAATAACTCCAGTTCGGAAGAAGATAGGAAATTTTTTGGAGAACTCCTTCTTTTTGTGGAAAAAATAAAGAGGGAAACACAGGAGCGTGAAGCTGCGAGAGCGCAAGGTGCTTCTGAAGCGGGCGATGGAGTGACATCTGTTTCAGGAAACGGTACTCAACCTGAGGGTCAGGTAGAACAGCCTGTTGAAGATCGATCTCGCGAGGGGGAGTCAACAGACCTTATCACCGAACTTGAGCCTGGAGCATTCGCAAGAAAGTTTACGTATGAACAAAAAATAGTACTCCAAGAATTGCAAAAAAAGGTTGATTCGGGAGCGATTTCACAAAAAGATGCTTTTCATATATTGCAGAAATTATTTTTCGCCGCACGCTTTACTACACGTGATATTAATCATGAGTTACGAGAGTCATACATCGAGTGTGGTAAAGCCATCATATCTGATTTGAAAACACACGCGGAAGCATTGTTAAAAAAGGGAGACATGGCGAGAAAGACACCATCGAATACACGGGGTGATCTTGAGGCATTTCAAAAAATAAAAGACGACCTCCGCCAGTTGTCACTTGTTGTCAATCCGCCCGATATCGCAGAGGCAGCGGTTAGCGTGTTAGGAAACATTGGTACGGTTGCAGATATGCAAGACATTTTGGAAGGTTTACGAATTGCAAAAGAAGATAAGAATGAAAAGTCTGCGTTGGGTGTAAAAAATATCGAAAGAATCGCGGTCTACGTACATACAGAAAAGATGCGCATGCAACAGACACCGCCAGTATTACGACAGGAGGTCAAAACATTTTTTGATCAAGAAGGTTGGCGATACGCGAGAGATGCGCAAGGAACTCTTTCTCTCATGGATGAAGGGTTTGCCCGTGTTTCAGAAGAAGATGTATTGTCAATGGCACGGCAATATTGGGTGAGTGTCACCCGTGAGAGAAAAGATATTCGCAATATAGGCATGTCTCTTGAAGCTTTTTTAGATCATGTAAAACGGGAGTTGGGCCCGCAGACGCCAGCACAAGTGCTTTTAGCTACCGTGCCAGTGCCGGGAGTTTCTATGGAACGCACAGCTGCACTAACGACCGGTACACCGGAATTATCCGCAGCTGAAGCTGAGCCGGTAGCTTTGAGCATAGAAAATATTCATCATTTGTGTTTTGATCTTGGTACAACGCATGAAACACTAGCCGACAGGCAAAAAATTGTAGATAGTTTGGCTATACTTCAAAACAATAATCAGGATATGGTCAAAGCCTGGCAAGCAAATGCTCAGAAAAAAATTGACGACATTGACTTGCTTATTCCACGCGGCCTTATTCTTGACCCATCACCTGAACACAATGCGCTTTTAGTTGAATACGCAACGCAAAGGATGCCATATGAATCACAACAGTCTGCGCTTCGGGTCATTGCTCTTCTTCAGAAAGAAGGTAGGGTTGATGTGTTACAAAGCGTGGCCGATGCTTTACAAGCAGGCAAGGAGTCTCCAGAGGTGTCACCATTATGGAATGAGGTGGCAAAGCATTTGGGTATTGAAGATGATGCGCCGGCAAAAACGGTAGCGCCTAAGACTGCGGCACCAGAAAAAGGACGAGTACAGACGTCGAGTTCACCTCGCGCGACTACTGCCCCCGCATCTGCTCTGCCCGAGGAGTCACAATCGAGAACATCAAGGTTTGTAAAAAAGGTAGGTAGACTATTTGGTAGGATAAGGCACCCTTTTGGCGGTGCAAAGGAATCTGACAAAAGTGTGGTACACGCCTCAGCAGAGACTCTGCCACAAAATGATGCGGTTGATGCCGAGAGTGTGAAAGCCAACCTTCGTGTGCTATTTGCCGGTGGTACTTTGCCTGAGTCACGTGGCGCGTTCACGAGTGGGCAGTCGCCAAAAAAAGCTGGGGTGACACCTGCAAAAAAGAGGGTTGTTGAAAAACCCACGTCGATCGCAGGAGAACAATCACAGGTGAGTCGGTCAATTGAAGTTCAACCATCGCCGGAGACTTCTAGGCCAGTGGCGAAAAAACTAAGCAGAGCAAAACGGCAATTGGCACCAATGCTTCTTAGGGGTACCCTGGCGCTCGGTGCTGTCGGATTGGCCTCAGGTGGTGTGGCGTATCGTAAAGAGATAGGCGCGGCACTTTCGTTTTCGAAGAAAAATTCTGCGGAGGCGGAAAAAACAGGTGCGCCAAAGGCTCATACCGAGCTTCACATTCCTTCGTTATTTTCACAGGTTGCTAGCGATGACGAAACGTTACAGCAAGGGTTGTCTGAAATTAATCGTGTTTGGAATCAAACCGAGCGTATTGTTGCGGAGGAAGATACCTTCCCACCTGACCTTATACAAGGCATCATTAATGGGTACGGTGCAAAAGTAGATGATGCGATACAGAAGGCAGGATTGCGTCACGATAGGTATCGTGGAGTTATTCTTGCTGATCTTGTGGTTTCTGCTGAAGAGAGAATCGCTGAGGAGAAGAGAAATTTGGGGAGTACTGACCTTAAAGTTATTACAGATGCAGTGCTTAAAGACACTGACCATGTACAAGATTGGATTAAAAAAAATATTGACGAGTTTAAAGTGCTTGAACAACTGGAACAAGGTGATGGAATGCCGCCGGCGTTTATGATCATGGCAAAAAACTTACGATACCTTCCCAAAATAAATGGAGGTGTCGGTGCAGAAGCAGACGCGTTTCTTGATACATACAAACCAGGTGCGTCGCAAAAAGAGACGCTTCGAGCCATGGCCGAGCATATGATCGGCGTAGGCAAGAAAGAAAGAGAAAAGCGCTTATTTTTTGATGAGGCCAAACGTCACGCGTTTAAACAGCTTGCCTTACTTACCACTGGAAAATTACCATAATGTTATATGACAGATGCTAAACGCCGAAGAATCATTGACTACCGTCTTGTCAACGAAGACGGTGTAGTTCCAGGAGCTCGGA
>CAZYEQ010000013.1:2184-17908 GCA_964646505.1 uncultured Gammaproteobacteria bacterium | reverse complement strand
CTGACTTTGAAGGCGGTGTGCTGTGAATCATTCCCTCCGATGTAAAAGAAATACTTCTATCAGAAAAAATTGAATAATTTAAACATCCAAAAAAAGAACAGGTCACACTCTCGTTTTGGAGTACTCCACCTGAAAACGAAGGTTCATATGTATGGATTATACCATTAGCAAATGGTAATCAATGCATTGTGGGGGCTGACGGTGAAAAGATAAGATTTGTTGACATGTCAAAATTGCCTGATGATCCTCTTTAAGGAATAAAAAATCTTGCACACACGCTGCACCGCACACACGGCTATGAACTTACTCGGAATACAGCTTTTCTCTGCTCGCCATTCTCGGACCTTCTTTTTTTCAGCCATACTACCCCCATATGAAAGGCTACACCCACGCCGCAGTCGGAGCCAACGTCATTTGGCTCGCACTCCTCACCCACCAAGTTGATCAATATGCACCAATACTGATTGGTGTTTGTGCCATTGCCGCTCTTCTCCCCGACCTTGACGCGCCTCACTCAAAAATTCATCGTCTCACACGAGGGTTCACCCGCATTTTTCAACCATTGTTTCCTCATCGTACGTTTTTCCACTCACTCCTTTTTCTTCTTATTCTTTTTGTTATCGTTACCCTTACCACTACATTCATCCACCCCTTCCTTCCCATTGCCATCACGGTTGGCTATCTCACCCACCCCCTCATCGATGCGCTCACTCCAGGCGGGGTTGAATTCCTCTACCCCAAGAGAAAACGATATCACCTTCTTCCATACGGGTACCGGGTGGCAGTCGGAGGGCTTGTCGACACCATCATGTTTGTGGCAGGATGTATAGGTATTTTACTATTCCTCGGCACACAGGTAACCGTATGAGAATCCTTGGTATTGAATCATCGTGTGACGACACATCGGTCGCACTTCTCGAAAAAACCGAGGCTGGTTTTTATATTCAGAAAGAAAAGACCGCGAGCCAAATTGAGATTCATAAAAAATATGGTGGGGTTATTCCAGAAATTGCCGGCCGCAAACACGCGGAACAAATTGTCCCCCTCATTGAACACATTTTAGAAAACCAGGAAAAACCCGATCTTATTGCTGTGAGGAGCGGCCCCGGCCTTATTACTGGCCTTCTTGTTGGCATTGAAGCTGCTCGCGCCCTTTCTTACGCTTGGAACATTCCCTTGATCGGCGTAAACCATATTGATGGTCATCTTCATTCTGTTGAATTAGAGCAACCAATTCAATTCCCTGCCCTCGCACTCGTTGTATCGGGCGGACACACCGAACTCGTACTCATGCGCGATCATGGCGACTACACCAAAATTGGTAAAACCCGCGATGATGCCGTAGGCGAATGTTTTGATAAATGTGCGAAAATCCTTGGATTCGATTACCCGGGCGGACCAAAAATTTCGAGAGAAGGAAAAATGGGAAACCCAAGTGCAATCGCCTTTCCCCGACCTATGATGAAAGATGCCAATTATGATTTTAGTTTTGCCGGATTGAAAACAGCCGCCCTTTACCATTTGCGCGATCATCCTGATGTTTCTGTACCAGACTTTTGCGCAAGTGTTGAGCAGGCCATGATCGATGTCTTAATTGAAAAAACTCTGCGCGCGGTAAAAGAATTCGCCCCAAAAAGCGTGCTCCTCGTTGGTGGAGTTTCCGCGAACACAAAACTGCGTGATACTCTCAAAGAAAAGTTGCTTGACATTGCCCCAGACACTTCTTGCCTTCTTTCACCGAAAACACATTCCATGGATAATGGCGCTATGATTGCGGTGGCAGGATATTACGCGTATACGAAAAAAGGCGCGTCAGACATGATGGCCCTTTCTCCAGAACCGCAGTGGGCGGTTGACCGACCGAGATAGCTTATTCCACAATTTCAAACGAAACCGTATCTGGTCCAAGCACTTGTTCAAGCGCTTGTTTTGTTTCTTCATCCCAACGAATCACGACCTGAGTTTTCATATGCTGCCCGGCAATACGAAACACAACAGGGTGTGTGCCTGCGTTTGCGGCGAACACGTTCTTGAGCGCGTCGGTTTTTTCTACTAATTCCTTTTTTGAAGTAGTGATTACGACGGTATTTGGTGTGAGTATGGTAGGTTCTGACGCTGCCTTACCTGTCGAAAGCGTAAGCTGTCGCGCAATCATATCAACCGTATCAAGCGTTAACACATGAACGTTTTCGACAAAAATCTTATTATCCCCTTCTTCTTTTGGAGTCTTCCCGACTACCGCAATTAACTGACTCGGTTGCCAGAGCGCTTGCGTGGCTTCGTAGGTTTTGGGAAACACCAGTAACTCCATCGTACCAGACATATCCTGAAGAGTTACAAAAAGCATAATGCCACCCTTTTTGGTAATCTTCTTTTTGACCGAATCAATAATGCCGCCCACGGTAATCCAACTATCGCGCGGGTACGTTTCAACTTCTGAGAGCGGTGTAACCGCCCGCTTTAATCGTTCATGAAACACCGCAAATGGATGCGATGACACATACAGCCCAAGCAAAGCCTTTTCCCACACCAACTTTTCGTCAAGTGTCGCGAGCGCGGCAGGTTTCATAGGCACTTTCGTATCAAGCACAATTGACGTACCGCTAAAAAGAGAGTGCTGTTTCGTTGACGCACCCTCGCGCGCCTCGCGTGCGTACGCTAAAATTTCGGCTGTGTTTTGTAAAAGCACACCACGGTCAAACCCAAAGCAATCCATAGCACCTGCTTGCGCCAAACTTTCTATTGATTTTTTATTGAGATCTTTATCTTGTACCCGATGCAAAAAATCTTCTAAATCTTTATATGACCCATTCTTTTTTCGTCCAGCGTAAATAACCTCACAAATATGATCACCGACATTTTTAATCGCAAGGAGTCCGAAACGAATACGCCCGGGTTCACCCGGTTTTGATACCATGGCAAAATTACGAAAACTTTCATTCACGTCAGGCGGCAACACTTCAATATTCATGCGCGTACATTCGTGCACAATGGCCGCGATTTTTTCCGCATCCCCTGCTTCGGCTTGAAGAACCGCGGTCATATATTGCACGGGGTAGTGTGCTTTCATATAGGCGGTTTGGTACGCCACAATACCATAGCTCGCGGCATGTGCTTTGTTAAACCCATACGCCGCGAACGGTTCAATAGCATGCCACATCTCGTCAATCACTTCTTTTTTTACCTTCCCTTTTTCCGCGCACCCTTTATAAAACTTTTCTTTTTGCTGTGCCATTTCTTCGGGAATCTTTTTGCCCATGGCCTTACGAAACTTATCGGCTTCCATCCAGTCGTAGCCCGCGAGCTCAATCGCGGTTAACATCACATCGTCTTGGTACACTAAAAGTCCGAACGATGCTTCTAAGATATTTTTTAATCTGGGATCAAAATACCGCACCTCTTCAGGATGATATTTGCGTTTAATGTATTCTGGAATAGATTCCATTGGTCCGGGGCGATACAGAGCTACCATGGCCATGATATCGTCGATCGTGGTTGGCTTCAGTTCTTTGAGCCATCTCGTCATCCCCGACCCCGACATTTGAAATACCCCCATGGTTTCACCTCGCGCGAGCATGTCAAACGTTTTTTTATCATCAAGCGGAAGTGAATAAATATCAATCACGTCGCCCGTTGTTTTTTGTACGATTTGCACCGCGTTCCCTAAAATGGAAAGGTTGCGAATTCCCAAAAAGTCGTTTTTGAGCACCCCTGCCGCCTCAACCGATTTCATTTCATATTGTGTCGTAAGACGTGTTCCCCCAACTTCGTATTGCACCGGCGTGTAGTCGATAAGCGGGGTTGGTGAAATGACAACTCCGGCCGCGTGGATTGATGTATGACGCGCGCACCCTTCGACTTTTTTTGCCAAATCCAAAAGTCGCTTCACTTCTTCGTTCGTGTCATACAACTTTTTTAAATCCGGTTCTTCTGTAAGCGCACGCGTAATGGTCATGGGAAAACCCTGCGCGCCAACCGGAATAAGTTTTGCCACCTGATCGCAAAAGGTATACGAATATCCAAGAGCGCGCCCTACGTCACGCACACTCGCGCGCGCGGCCATGGTTCCAAATGTAATAATTTGCGCTACTTTATCTTTTCCGTATTTGTTCGTCACGTACTCAATCATCTCCTCGCGCCGATCGTCGGCAAAATCAGTATCAATATCGGGAGGACTCGGACGAAAGGGGTTCAAAAAACGCTCAAACGGTAACTTAAACCTGATCGGGTCAACGGTCGTGATACCAAGCACGTATGAAGAAAGGGAACCGGCTGCTGAACCACGCGTGGTTTCCACAATGCCGTGATCCTTCGCGTACTGCACGTAATCGGCAACACACAAAAAATATGGCGCGTATCCCTTCTTTTTAATAATATCAAGTTCGTAATCAATGCGCTCTAATACTTCCGGTGTTACTGGATCATAAAAATCCCCAACACGCGCTAATGCGTTCTCCCGTAACACATCATCGGCTGTTTTTCCTTCAGGGATTGTCACAGGCGCAAAATGCCATTTGTCGAGTTCGATTTGGATATCGATACGATCGACAATGTCCGACACATTCGAAATCGCTTCTGGTACATGACGAAAACGAGACAGCATGTCTTCTTCAGTGTTGAGTGATCGGTCTACTTGTCGGTAATCAAGACGATCAGGGTAATCGACTTTCCAACCCTCACGGATACAACATAAAATATCTTGCGCCTCGGCGTCACCCGGGGACACATAGTGCACATCACGTGTTGCCACAAGCGGGATACCTGTTTCCCCGGCAAGCGCAATGAGTTCGGTGTTCACTTGCATTTGTCCTGGAATAGCTGGATGATCTTGGAGTTCGAGAAAAAAATTTTTCTCACCAAATGCTTCTTTGTACCACAGCGCGGCCGCGCGGGCTTCTTCTTTTTTTCCTTCAAGGAGAAGTTTTGGTACCTCGCCGTGGATATCGCCTGATAAGGCAATCACATGCTTGGTGTGTTTCGCGAGTGTTTCTTTATCAAGACGCGGTCGACCGTTAAAAAACCCACGGAGCTGCCCTTCGGAACAAAGAGTGAGGAGATTACGGTATCCCTCATAATTTTCCGCGAGCAAAATAAGTGAGTACCGTTCTTTATCACGCTCAGGGTCTTTATCTTCCATCCGTCGTGGGGCAATGTACGCTTCAAACCCAATAATTGGTTTGATTTCAATTTCTTTGCAGGCTTTATAAAATTCAATCGCGCCATACATGGCCCCAGAATCGGTCATGGCAATAGCCTTAAACCCTCGCTCTTTCGCAGCCTTAACCAAAGCCTTTGGTTTTACAAGGCCATCGAGAAGCGAATAGTGCGTATGCACGTGGAGGTGGGTAAAGCCCATAGAATACGTAGAGTGTATCGTACTCAGGAAAAATCGACAACTTATCAAATATACCCCCGGGTGGGGGTATGCTTGATGTGATCATTGACAATTATTTGGTCTTTTTTCGAGCGCGCTTCATCGATTTTTCTTCGCTCGTATCTGGCACGTCACCACCCTCATCAAAACGGTCTTGGAGCTTGCCAATAATGAAACGCTCGACAATGTTTGTCACGAGCCGACCCATAGAACCCATGTTTGTTGAAATATGCTCCATGCGGTCGCGCATGTATTCAACCGCGTTCGTAATGAGCTCGAGCTTATCAGTGATATTTTCAACAATGCGATTTGCGTTGCGAAGCACACGGGCAGCCTGGTAGAGTAACCAGCACAGAAACACCGTGAACCACACGATACAAATAGAAAGAACGATGTAGAGAAGATCTCGCGTATTACCGTCCATACGGACTCCTTGAGACAGTCCTGCGCCGACAGGATCGCAGGGTGTCATTTAAAGATGAACATACATTAAGTATATCACAGATATACGATTTCAGGGAATTCTTTTTTTTTAACACAACAACCACACCGTACTGAAAGCACTCATCGTCGTGTTGCGTCAAACTTCTTTTGCATCTTTTCTAAAATTACCACCTCAATCGCCTCAATGTCAGCATGAGAAAAGGCATGATCAGTCGGGTGGTATGTGACGCGATACGCAACACTCTTTTTTCCATCTTCAAGGCCCGCACCTTTATACACGTCAAACAACTGTACACTTCCGATATGAGCATCGCAGTCTTTGATAAGAGCGCGTATATCGCTATTTTGCACACCCGCGTCAACGACAAACGCCATGTCTCGCACTATTTCGGGAAATGCTGAAATTGGCACATATTCCACCTTTTTGTTCGGCATGATCGCGGTCAATGCTGATAGGTTCCACTCTGCCACTGCCAAACGGAATGGCGTATCGTGTTCCTTTTGGAGCTTAGGATGCAGTTCTCCAACGTATCCAATATCAACCCCTTGGCAACTGATTTTTGCTTGCCGACCAGGGTGCAGGAAAGGCTTATCGGTAGCGCGTACGTATGACACCTCATAACTCAGACGACCGAACACACGGCTCAAACAACGTGTTGCTTCAGTAAAAGGATTCTCGTCACCTTTTCTACCGACAACAAGAGCGGCCAACATAGGCTGTGACGGAAGCTGTCCGCTTGTTGACACGCCGGTATGATCACCTGGTTTTTCTTTATGAAACACGTGCCCGAGTTCAAACAAACGCAGTTCCTCACCATGACGACCATTAAGCACGACTGCTCCAAACAAACTTTCGAGTACACTGCGTCGAAGTAGTGGCCGATCAGCGGCAATAGGATTGTGAAGGCGTAGATACGAATTGGCGTTTGCGCCAAACAACTCTGATGTTCGTGTTTCAATAAACGAATAGGTATACGCTTCTTGCAACCTACAACCAAGTGATAAAAGCTCTTTGGTGCGTCGATGGAGTGAAATTTCGGGGATACGCTGCGTGGCAGTGGCTGTCAGTGACGGCATCACTGGCGGAATCCCCGCGTACCCATACACGCGCACAATTTCTTCAATAATATCCTCAACACGACTCACATCTTTGGTCGCGCGCCACGTTGGTATTTCGACATCCATGGTTTTTCCTTTTACATGCACATGAAACCCCAAACGACGTAAAATATCTACCCCTTCTTTTTGAGGTATGGCTGCGCCAAGAAAACGCTCGACCGCGTCCCATGAAAACGCAATCGGCCCCTTTGCTTTTGGCAGTGTTCCTGTTTTTTTGGTTGCGCCAAAAGTGATCGCATCACCATAAATGTCGTGGAGTAGTTCAAGCGCGCGACGGAGAGCGACAGGAGTTATGTGTGGGTCAAGGGCTTTTTCAAATCGAGTTGAGGCATCAGTACGAACACCCACACTCGCCGCGCTTTTGCGAATTTTTTCTGGAACAAATGTTACGGCCTCAATGATAATATCGGTTGTTTTTTCGCCCACTTCACTTGCGCGTCCACCGATAACCCCACCCAAGCCGAGCGCCTGTTTGTGGTCGGCCACCACCACCGCATCGCTCGACAGTTTGTGTTCTTTGCCATCAAGAGTAGTGAGTGTTTCACCTTCGCTCGCGTGTCGAATAATGAGCGTGTCGCCATGTACCTGATTCGCGTCGTACGCATGGAGCGGCTGACCGAGCTCAAGCATGACGATATTCGTCACATCAACCACAGGGTGAATAGAACGAAGCCCAAGCGCGTGTAGTCGCTCATGCATCCACGCGGGAGTGGACGCGCCAGGTGTTATCCCAGACACGCGCACCGCCTGCGCAAATGTCGCAAGCGACTGATCGTGTATCTCCACAGTCACAACCCGAACGTCCTTCGCGTGTTTTGGCTCTTTTGGTTCAAAAGGAAGAAGGTCTAGCGAGGTAAGCGCGGCGATTTCTCGAGCCAAACCGTAATGGCCGAACAAATCTGGTCGATTCGAAAATGATTTGTTATCCACATCAAACACCACATCATGCAAATGGAGCGCGTCGCGAATGGGTGTGCCTGGTTTTACCTTTACGTGCCCTAAGTCTACAATTTCCTTTTCCTCCTTTTTTGGAAACATATCACGTAAGCCCACCTCGTCGGCCGCGCAAATCATGCCTTCAGACACGACACCACGAATCGTTGTTGGCGCAAGCTCGATAAGATCTCCCTCACCGTGCCAACGCACTTTCGCGCCAATGTTCGCCACTATAACGTTCATGTCGCGAGACACGTTTGATCCGCCACACACGATCGGTACCACACCACTCCCCACGTCAACCTGGCACACCTTCAAACGATCGGCCTGAGGGTGAGGTGTAACCTCAGTAATACGACCCACCACGATGTGGTCAAGGCCCGCACCCTGTTCTTCAACACCCTCAACTTCCACAGTTTTTTCAGTCAGTAGCTTGGCAACTGTATGTGGGTTTAGTTTCTTTCCCTGTTTTATAAACGTTTGAATCCACGAAAATGAGACGAGCATACAAGTATCAGAACTGAGTGAGAAAACGAAGGTCGCCAGATTGGAACAGACGGACATCTTCGATACCATAACGAAGCATCGCCACGCGATTAAAGCCAAACCCAAACGCAAAACCCGTATGCGTTGACGCGTCTACACCACCTTCTTTGAGCACGTTCGGATGAACCATGCCAGCGCCAAAAATCTCAAGCCAACCGGTGTTCTTACACAATCGGCATCCTTTGCCTTTACACAAATAACAGGTAACCTCGCCATTTACGCCTGGCTCTACAAATGGGTAAAACTTTGGACGCAAGCGAACATCGGTTTTTTCACCATACAAATGTTTCGCAAGCGCAAGTAAAATCGCCTTCAGGTTAGCAAAAGAAATGTCTTTACCCACCATAAGCCCTTCAAGCTGATAAAATGTGTGCTCATGGCGCACATCGGTAGCTTCGTTACGAAACACCCTACCCACACTAATCATTTGGAGTGGCGCACCGTATTGGCGCATAGCTCGCACCTGTACCGACGACGTGTGGGTGCGCATGACCCAATCAGGGTGACCATCAATATAAAAAGTATCCTGCATGTCACGCGCGGGATGGTTTGGTGGCACGTTCACGCTGGTAAAATTATAGTAGTCGCTTTCGAGTTCTGGCCCCGAGAGGATACGAAACCCGAGTCGTGAAAAAAAATCTTCGACATCTGTTTGGAGCGTGGTGAGCGGATGCAGTCTCCCGGCCGGCACAGGAGGAAGACGAGGCTCAGTGACATCAATGGTTTCACGCGCGAGTTCAGCCTCAAGAAGCGCCCCAAGCAGTGTTTGTTTTTTTATTTCTAAACGCGAAAGCAAATCAACTTTAAGCGTATTTATTTTCTGCCCCATTTCTTTCTTTTCTTCGCCTGAAAGCGAGGCAAGTTCTTTCATAAGCCCGCCCAAACGACCGTTTTTGCGCCCAAAGTATGTTTCTTCAAATGCCTCAAGATCAGTTTTTGTGCGCACCTGTTCAAGATCTTCGGCAAACCCTTTCTCTATCTCGATAAGTGATGCATGCATACTAAAAAAACAATTTCATGATATCTCGACCAGTGACGATAAGAATTAGAATCATAAGAAATACAAAACCTATCGTATGCGCCCAGCCCTCAACCGCTTCCGGCACTTTGCGACGAATAATCCCCTCGATAGCAACAAAAAGCGCGCGACCCCCGTCTAGGGCTGGAATGGGCAAGATATTCATGGCAGCGAGAGAAAGCGAAATCATTGCTGACACCTGAATAATGTATGAAAGACCAAGAGACGCGCTCTGTCCAACCACGTGGGCGATGCCGACCGGACCAGCCACATCAAGAGTCAAGCCCTTTCCGCCCACAAGACCAACAACCAAATCCCAAAGACCAGCAAAAATACGAAGAAGGCTCACGAACGCAGCCCTAAACCCTTGAAAAAAAGCGTTATACCACGGGTACTGAATCAGTGCCACATCGGTTAATGCTACACCGAGTCGAGGTGGAGCATCGGCCGTATCTTTTTTCGGCGCAATCTCAAACTGTTTTTCTTCGCTTCCACGCATGACAACAAGAGTAAGCGGGCTCTCATCGTGAGCTTTGACGGCCTCAGTAACCGCGGTGGTATTCGCCGGCACAAATGTATCAAGACGTACAATCGTATCACCTACTTCCACACCCGCATGATCAGCCGGACTTCCTTTTTGAACCATCTCAATCATCACCTTTGACGCGCCGACCACCTGGCCACCACTTGGAACACCCTCTGAAATATCCGTTGGAAGTCCGATCATGAATCCTACCCCAAATAAGAGACCGGCAAGCACAATATTCATAAACACCCCCGCAACGAGCACAATAAGCCGTTGCCACACAGGACGTGCCGCAAAACTGTCAGATGTAGTATCTCCCCCGTTTTCACCCTTAATTTTGACAAAACCGCCAATAGGAAGCCAGTTCACACTATAAAGGACTGCAGGGAACTCGGCGTCGCGTGTGCCTCCGCCAACCGTATTTTGCATGGTTTGTTTCTTTCCCCCTTTCACAAATATGATTTTTTTTGTCAGAGGGTCACGATACCACCCAAAGGCACGGGGGGGAAACCCGACACCAAACTCCATGACACCGATCTTAAAAAGCCGTGCGGTAAAAAAATGTCCAGCCTCATGGACCAGGACAAGAATGGTTAAAATAAGAAGAAACAGAATAAGTGTACTCATAGCAAGATTGACGGCAGAGGCAAACTCCTCTACCATTGACGTATAGGTGGGAGTATACCCAATATAACGCTATTTGGGCAAGTCTTCCCCTGCTTCGTACACTTTTTATTCTAAGTCATATAGTATATGTCACCATGGATCATTCTCGTTATCGTCGTCGCCATTGTTATAGTGTGGGCACTAGTAACATACAACCGTCTCGTTACACTGCGAAACCGTGCCAAAGAAGGCTGGAGCGATATTGACGTGCAGCTCAAACGCCGCCATGATCTTATCCCTAACCTTGTTGAAAGCGTGAAAGGGTTTATGGGTCATGAACGCACCCTACTTGAAAATATTACGAAAGCACGTGCCGGAGCAATGCAAGCTATGGCAGCAGGTAATACTGCCGCACTCGCAAAAACAGAATCTGAACTCGCGGGCATGCTTGGGAAGCTCACTGTTGCGGTTGAGGCATACCCTGATATTAAAGCCAACCAAAACATGGCGCAACTTATGGACGAACTGTCAGACACAGAAAACAAAATTCAAGCGTCACGCCGTTTTTACAACGGTCAAGTACGTGATTTGAACACCATGATCGAAACCGCGCCAGCAAATATTGTTGCCAACATGTTCTCGTTCGCGAAAATGGACTTTTTTGAAATCGCGGACGCAACTGAGCGAGAACATGTAAAAGTCTCCTTCTAAAAACGTATGTACGACCAGATCACAGCCAATAAAAGAAAAACATGGCTGCTTATGGCCGTATTCGGCGCGCTTATTATTGGTATCGGCCTTTCGTTGCAACTGAGCGGACGCTACGGATATGAATCGGTTGTATTTGCCGTTCTTGTGTCAGCTATCATGTCGATTGGGAGTTATTTTGGAGGTGACAAGATGGCTTTGTGGTCGTCACATGCCGTACACATCAAAAAAGAGGAGGCGCCTGCACTTTACCGCACGGTTGAAAACTTGTGTATTGCGAATGGGCAACCCATGCCGAAGATACACATTATCCAATCGAGCGCCCTAAACGCGTTTGCGACCGGCCGTGACCCAGAACATGCGTCTATCGCAGTCACCACAGGACTTATAGAAGCACTGGAAAACGAAGAGTTGGAAGGGGTACTGGCTCACGAACTCTCACACATAAAAAACTATGACATTCGAGTCATGACGGTGGTGGTGGTGCTCGTTGGCGCCATCGCTCTTCTTGGTGATTGGTTTTTACGTGTAAATCTTAGTGGCGGTCGCGACCGTGAAAATAAAAATGGCAGTCTCTTTGCCATTCTCGGCATTGCTTTTCTGGTTGTATCACCACTCGTCGCTGAGCTCATCAAGCTCGCCATTTCTCGACGACGCGAATATTTAGCTGACGCGAGTGGCGCGCTCTTAACGAGGTACCCCGAGGGACTGGCTCGGGCACTTGAAAAAATCAGCCAAAGCACAACCCCTCTCGCTACCGCTAGCAATGCCACCGCGCACCTGTTTATTGCGAACCCATTTAAAACCAAATCGGTCATGGCTCTTTTTTCAACTCACCCTCCGGTAGCTGAGCGCATTAAACGACTCCGTGACATGGCATAAAGAAAACAAAGAATAAAAATAGCCGTATGTACGGCTATTTTCGGCTAGACATTTACCCTATATTGACCTATACTATAGGTACACAATATGAACACGGAAAAACTTCTTGAACAATTTTCAACTCACCTTAAAAATGCTATCGCTCGTGCCTTAGCGCTTTCTTCGACCCTTGAACACGCTGGGGCCACCCCCCTCCATTTGTTATATAGTCTGAGCGAAGAAAAGGGTTCTGTCGCTGAAGAACTGATTAACCGAGCAGGACTGAAATCAGCATCAATATACGAAACGCTTCAAAAAGAACCGAAAACACTCACCCCATCAGAAACAGGCACCCCACGTATTCCCATTCTCACACTTGAGTCCAAAAGTGCTCTTGAACGAGCCATGATTTGCGCGTTTGAGCATGAGCACACCTACGTTGGCACCGAACATCTTTTACAGGGTCTCATTGGCACAGAACCGAACTCACTTCGGGCGTATCTTACAAACCACGGCGTATCCCCTGAACAACTGGAACATGATTTACAAAACGTTTTTCATGGTGTGAGCCGATTTCCTGACATGAACGAGCTTATGCAAGATGCACCCGAAGAAGCTCTTCTCACCGACATGGAGGACCTTTTTGACGAGCAAAAATCCGCGGCACCTGACGCGCCAAAAAAACTTCTAAAAAAGAAAAAAAGTAGTTCTCCACTTGAGTCATTTGCAACCGAACTCACCGCGAAAGATGTACAAGAAAAAATCGACCCTGTGATTGGCCGTGAACAGGAAATTGAACGGGTTATTCACATTCTCTGTCGCCGTAACAAAAATAATCCGATTTTGGTTGGTGAACCGGGTGTCGGTAAAACGGCCATTGTCGAAGGGCTCGCCAAACGAATCGCTGAAGGAAACGTGCCCTATGTACTCAAACATAAAAAAATCTACGCGCTCGACCTAACACTCCTCGTTGCGGGCACCATGTATCGTGGTGAATTTGAGGGGCGATTAAAACAACTTATTGATGAAGTAAGCAAACGCACCGACTGTCTTCTTTTCATTGATGAAATCCACAACATTATTGGCGCAGGGTCAAACCAGGGCACTATGGACGCGGCGAATATACTAAAACCGGCTTTAGCGCGAGGACTCTTGCACTGTATCGGCGCAACTACGGCGGATGAATATGAAAAATTTATCGCTTCAGACGCGGCACTTGAGCGTCGTTTCCAAATGGTCTTAGTCCAAGAGCCGACACCTGAGCTAACCATTCGTATTCTTGATGGCGTCGTCCCCTATTACGAACGCTTTCATGAGGTCACTATTACTAAAGACGCTATTACGAAAGCGGTAGAACTGGCAGCAAGTTATATGCATGATGCTCATTTTCCTGACAAAGCAATTGACCTGTTGGATGAAGCATGCGCGAGAAAACGCACAAAAACACCCCCAACGAAAGAACGCAAAAAACACGATGATCTTGTGGAACGTATCAAAGCAGCAGAACACGAAAAAAGCGTGGCGATTTCTGAAGAACGCCTGAAAGACGCGATCAAAGCGAAGGAACGACTCATCAAACTAAAAAAAATACTTGCGCGGGAGGAAAAAAAGGGAGACAAGGAAACCGCACCTCGTCCAATCATTGATGCCGATGACATTGCGCGCGCGACGTCGGAACGACTCCTCATTCCACTCGAACGATTAGTGACGTCGGATTGGGAAACCCTCAAACACCTCGCGCCCCTTCTTGATACCAAAATTATTGGCCAAAAAGAGGTGACCAAACACATCGCGCACACGCTACGGCGCAGCCACATTCGCCCACGTTCTGACAAACGACCACGTGCCTCGTTTTTATTTACCGGCCCTTCTGGTGTTGGAAAAACCGCTCTCGCGAAAGAACTGGCTAAAACACTCTTTCATGATGAAAAAGCACTCATCACCTTTTCAATGAATGAGTTTGCTGAAGCGCATAGCGTATCAAAACTGTTGGGATCACCCGCCGGTTACATTGGCCACAAAGAACGAAACCGTTTCACTGACCTTGTAAAAAAACGCCCTCAGGCCGTCATTCTTTTTGATGAAATAGACAAAGCACACCCTGATGTACAAAAACTGTTGTTTCAAATTCTTGATGAAGGGCAACTCACTGACGCTGGTGGTAAAACCATTCGCTTTACGCATGCCATTATTATTTTAACGACAAATGTTGGCGCCGAAGTACTTATGAACCGGGAGTTTGGTTTTGGTCATGGTGACGCCGCGACCGAACGCAAGGCCGAAGAAACACGCGTGATTGACCGCTTGAAAGAAGTATTTGGCGCGCCGCTTATTGGACGACTCTCTGGCGTGTGTGTCTCTCGTCTACTTACCAAAGCCGATGTGGCCGAAATTATTTCGCTTCACCTTGATGCACTTCGCCAAACGCTGCGCGAACGTTCGCGCATGTTTGTAACGAAACCTGACGTGCCTGCTTTTATTGCTGAATCCGCATGGTCAAAAGACACTGGCGCGCGCTATGTTGATAGTGTGATTGAAACACTCGTGCACGACCTTCTGATTGCCTCGTTTGACACACAGACACAAAAGAAAACGTTAACCCTCGCGATTAAGAAAGAAACCTTGGTCATTCTTTAACGCATTGGTATGCCAAATCAAGAAGCTGAATGGGCCCGAGAGCTTCAAGAAACCCGCCGACGCGTGCGTGTTACCTCACCGTCTGACCGGCAAGATCAAATTACCAATGCTCTTGGGTATTACCTAAGCAAACTTGAGCGTGCCATGGCCGATAAAAATAAACAGGTTATCGCCGAAACGACTGATAAAATTTTGTCGCTCAAAGCAGAAGAAGTGGTGCTTGCCATGAAAAAAGATATTGATTTATACGGAGAGCCCCAACCAGAAACATACGAACTCGTTGTAGAACCCTACGGAGAATTTGCCGCCACCCTATTACACGACACGAACCAAAGTGAGTCATAAGCACTATGCAAGACATTGACCGAAGCCAAGCCATTCTTGCCCGCGCCGCCAAACTCCGCGGTCTGTCTTCGCGGCTAAGCGCACAGATGCTTGAACGAGCGAATACTGCTCAAAAAAATACGGCACGGTGGATCAAAAAAACGCCGCGTAATTTTTCTCGAATCGTGACTGCAGCCCGTAAAAAACCAGGGTCTCTTTCTGCACGCGAGGAAGACACAGCCACGAACCCAGAATTTTCATCTATTCCACCTCGAAAACGCACGGCCGAGGCCGAACAACCACAGAGAGAAAAAGAAACGTTTGATCCAACCAAAGATACATCGGGCACAGCTCAAAACCCCTTCCCTGTTGATGAGGCCACGGCCTTTGCCCCAGAATCTGCCCCCCAAAGCGGGGGCCGTCCACAGGCAGGATCACCCACACAAACCAGCGATGCGGAACAAGAACAAACACCCGAGCGAGGCGCGGTGATGCAAGGAATTAATCAGCTCCGCTTCGGTAAAGAACTGAAGGCACTCGACAAAAAAATAAAAGATAGCGTAAGCGAACGAGAGCAGATTGAAGAGAAAAATAAAGGCAAAAAAAGAATCCTCGCTAAGCATGA
>CAZYEQ010000013.1:0-2174 GCA_964646505.1 uncultured Gammaproteobacteria bacterium | reverse complement strand
AACAGCTCAAAAGGAGACGAAATGTGTTAAGAGTGGTAAAATGGTTCTTAGAGATCGTTGCCATAATTATAGACTTTTTTGGTGGCGCTGGTGTTTTTGTGCACGCGGCACTTCGCGGACTCGGTGCTACCATCCGTGGCATGAAACCGCTCATAAACACCGCGGAGCAAGCAGTACGACAACAGAGAAAATCACAAGAAAAAGTAAACGCGCAAATTGATAAAATTACCAACATCGAACAGCGAGTACGTGCCGAACGGCGTCGTCTCGAAAATGCCTCTCTTTTTTCACGAGGGGTACAAACACAAAACCAAGCAAACACTGACGTTCCATTAGCTGCCTAACTCCACCCCCTATTTATTTGTATGGATGATCACCAAAAACGTTTAATCATGATTGGAGTATTCATTGGTATTACCATCGTGCTTGGATACGCGCTATACCGAGTGTTTTTTGCTAAAAAACCCCTTGTCCTTGCGCCCCCACCGAGTCAAACGGTTACCCCGGGCACACTCCCAGAAGCCGGTACAGGCACAGGAACACCACGAGCCACAGTAAGCACCACATCACCACTTCCTGTTTCCCCAGGAACATCGGCATCGCCGTCTCCTGTTGGAGGAGGTACTATTGACGCACCGCGCCTGACCACTGCCATAAACGAAAATGTGCTGGGAAGTCGTGTTGATAAAAATGGCACCCTTGCTTTTTACAATCAAACAAACGGACAGTTTTATCGCGCTGTACCTGGCGCGGGTATCATTCCTCTTTCTGACACTGTTTTTTACAATGTACAAAACGTGACCTGGGCACCATCGACAAACGAATCTATTATTGAATACCCTGATGGTTCAAATATTTATTATAATTTTGACACCAAAAAACAAATCACGCTCCCAAAACAGTGGTCTGATTTCTCATTTTCTCCAGGGGGAGAAAAAATCGTCGCGAAAAGTATCGGATACTCCGAAGAAAATAATTTTCTTATCACGGCAAATCCCGACGGCACTGGGGTTACCGCTATCGCCCCTATGGGCGCGAACGCCGACAAAGTAATGGTCAACTGGTCACCCAACCGACAAGTAGTCGCGCTCTCACGCACAGGCGATCAACTTGGCTTCGATCGACAAGAGGTGCTTTTTATTGGGCAACATAACGAAAACTATCCATCGACTATCGTTGAAGGGCGTGGCCTGAGAGCCAACTGGTCACCGCAAGGCAATAGACTCCTTTATAGCGTTTATTCTGTACGTTCGGATTATAAACCAGAACTCTGGGTTGTCGACGGACAAATTGATCACCTTGGACAAAACAGAAATGCTCTTAACATCAACACATGGGCAGACAAATGCGCGTTCGCCGATGAGCGTTTTCTGTATTGCGGTGTACCCACATCTCTGAGTAAGGGTGCGGGGCTCGCCCCAGAAATTGCCAATACTATCCCTGACAAACTTATGCGTATTGATGTGCAGACAGGCATTCAAACCGAGATCCCACTTGAAAATCCACATACGATCGATACGATTAGCGTGAACAAAACCGATGGATCGGTATACTTTACTGACAAAAATCAAGCCGGTGTATTTCATGTTGACCTATGATGAATAGAAAGCAAATACTCATTACGTTTCTTCCGGCCATTGTTCTTGCTATAGCCGTTCTGCTTATTCGCGTCTCACAATACGAACCCCTATACCCAAAAGAAGATTATAGCGGACAATCCTCACAAACACATGTACAAATTCCTCTTTTCCCCACCGACCCTATTATCGGTGAAAAGAAGGCGCCAAAAACAGTTGTTGCTTTTGAAGATTTTGGGTGCGCACCCTGTGCCCAAAGCCTGGCAAGTCTGTTTACTTTTATGAATGAACATCCGGGCAAAGTAAAAATAATCTGGAAAGGATTGCCAGTGGTACGCGTCCCTAACGCGTCTGACCGAGCACACCTCACAAGTATTTGCGCTGATCGACAAGGGAAATTCGAATCATTTGCGCGGTCCATGATTGAAGGAGAGAATGACGTAAGTGATGATGGCGTAAATGCGGTTGCCGAAAAAATTAACTTGAACAAAAAAAACCTTGCGAACTGCCTTGCTACCACAGGCCCAGGGGAACAAATAGAGACAAACAAAACGATCGCTCAGGCACTGGGTGTACAGGCAGTACCAACAATTTTTA
>CAZYEQ010000012.1:9783-20837 GCA_964646505.1 uncultured Gammaproteobacteria bacterium | reverse complement strand
TGAACTTCATACACGTATTGGTGAAGAAATTGCGTTTGTGGCTGATGAGCTGGTACTTATAAAACCTGATTTTGTTGAGGCTGTTAAAAAGGGTGTTGGACAGAAATATAAAACTGAAGTGAAAGAGATTTTTGAGCCGGCTGAACTGGCCGCATATTTGCGTTCACATAAAGACACTGATGCTATTATTTTACTCGAAAATAGAATGCCCGAAGCGGTATACCGCGAACTCTCGGCCGTAGAAGAACCTTAGTGTATGTCTCTTTTATTTTCAGGACTAGCCCCACACGCGTCATTTCGCCGTATCCTTATATCACTTCGTTCTTTGTGCTCTAGGCAAGTTTCTCGTGCTGAGGTTGACCAAAAAGCAACAATGTTCGCAAGCCTGCTTGGAATGAAACACGCGTTTTTGTTAGACAGCGGACGTTCCGCGCTCACCGTAGCCCTCCAGTCACTCAATCTAAAGATGGGTGACGAAATACTGGTGTCGGGATACACATGCATGGTGGTTGCAAACGCAATCCATGCTGCCGGACTCGTGCCGCGATATGTCGATATTGACGTGTCTCTCGCCATTGATCCCGAACGTGTTCGCGCGCGCATTACCGATAAAACAAAAGCTATACTTTTGCAGTATACGTTTGGGGAGCCGGGTCAACTGGAACGGCTTTTAGCTATGGCAAAACAGCACCGTCTTTATGTTGTTGAAGACGCGGCGCATGCGTTGTTTGGACAATATCAAGGCGCGCTCCTTGGTACGCTTGGTGATATTGCTATCACAAGTTTTGGGCGGGAAAAATGTATTTCGAGCGAACGAGGCGGCGCGGTGTTTACCTCGCGAGACGATGTGGCGCAACGAGTAAAACAGATCACTGAAACTCTTGTCTCACTCCCTTCTGAAATGATACGTAGGCACCTTCTAACTGAATTTTTGTACTGGTTGGGCAAGCATACCTACGCATATGGATTCGGAAAAATTTTGCTTAGGACGGTTCGTTACTTTTCGATTATCCCACCCATTATTTCTGCACAGGAAAAAAGGGGACAGCCCACGCGTCCACGTTTATTTCCTGAGAAACTTTTCCCTTTGCTTACCGATGGTCTTGCGCATGCAGAGCGTATTCAGAACCATAGGCAAGCAATAGCTACTATCTATGATTCCGAACTTCTCTCATCAATTCGTAGGCAAAAAGTAGCACCAACAACGATTCGTATGGAATATGCGATTTGGGTTTCATACCCCGATGATCTTATAAGTGAACTTAGGAATAATCATAAGGTGTTTTTGTCGCGTGGTTGGGGAGGAAGTCCAGTAGTACCAAGAGACGCGAGTCTCGTGGCTGCGGGGTATCGTGATGGGGCTTGCCCAAGGGCAGAAGAGTGGGCACGGGGAATAGTCCTTCTGCCGACGCACGAATCAATTTCAGTCGATCAGGCAAAACGTCTTTGTCGTTTGATTAATGCATATGTATCACGTTAAGGAGGTGGCACCGCAGGCATGGGATGTGTTTTTACTAAAACAACCCTATACACTTTTTACCCAATCGAGCGCGTACGGAGATTTTTACCGCGCTCAGGGGGAAGAGGCGTGGGTGTATGGCGTGTACAAAGGTGACGAACTCATTGGTGGGTCGCTCGTTGTTTCAACGCACGCAAAGCGAGGTAATTTTTTATACGCACCATACGGCCCTGTTTTTTCTCCGGGTCACAGACTTGCGTTTGCTGTTTTTTTTGACCATCTCAAAAATGTAGGGAAGACAAAAGGGTATCAGTTTATCCGTGTAAGTCCGTTTATTGAAGATACCGAAGATATTCGCAGTCTTTTTGTCGAGCTTGGTTTTCATAATGCCCCCATGCATATTTTGGCTGAACGAACGTGGTTGCTTAATATCGCGTCAACGCCTGAAGAATTGTTGCGTCACATGAATAAAAATCATCGTAATTTAATTCGTCGTTGTGAACGAGAGGGTGTGCGTGTAGAGATGCGTACCGATATTGAGGCGGTGAGATTGTTACACACCTTGCTCGGTAATACCGCCGAACGCCATAAGTTTGTCCCATTTTCCGAATCGTATATCGAGCGTGAGTTTTCTGCTATGTTTAAAAAAGGGGAGGCCACGGTTTTTTTAGGGTACTTACCTGATGGCCGCCTCGACGCGGCGGCGATCATTATGTTTCACGGCACAATGGCCGCGTATCGGCATAGCGCGTCTTTGAATCTTGATAAACATTTACCAACATCATATCTCATACAATGGAAGGTCATTGAAGAGGCGAAACGTCGAGGAATGATGTGGTATAATTTTTGGGGCATCGCGCCGGAACACGCCAAACCAAACCATCCGTTTTACGGTATTACCCATTTTAAAAAAGGGTTTGGGGGGGAGTTACGCGAGTTGCTTCAATGTCAAGATTACCCGCTCTCATGGCACTATAGTTTGAATTGGATTGTAGAAACTGCGAGGCGATTGTATCGTGGATTTTAATATTATTTTCATGCTTCCGAACCCGTACAAGGTGCGCCGGAAGTGGCGTTACCAAAAATCGCGTGATGGCAGGGGTGAAGATTTTGGTCCAAAAGCTCCGAATCCATATCGTGCTCAGCGCACGCATCGGCCATGGAGACGTTCTAGTATTTCTTTCCTAGGTTTGTTTTCGATTATAACCATGATCGCTCTTTTACTATCTCATCCTTTTTTTGCGATTTCTCGGATTACTGTTACGGGTACTGAACGGTTATCGAAGGAACATGTGGTGCGTGGACTACAATCGTATTTAGATGGGTCATTTGCCCTACGCATTCCCATAAAACGCCACGCATACCTTTTGGTAAATGTTGAGGATCTTCGTACGTGGCTTATAGAAACATTTGCGCTTGAGGATGCTCGTGTTGAAAAACATTTTCCGTCTCGCCTCTCGGTTAGGGTGACAGAGCGATTGTCAAACGCGATTCTTGATGACGGTGTTTCGTATCGTTTTCTTGGGCAAGATGGGGTACCGCTTGAAGTGATTCGCCCTGTCGAGGAGTCGGAATGGCATGTGGAAACGGTGCATACGACAACAACACTCGCAGACGGTACCGTACGCGATACTATTGAATTGGTTTCGCGAGCGCATGAGCCAAATATAGATGATGTACGCGAGCGACGGGGAAATTATCCTGTGATCGTATATAACACACAAACGTCACCAACTTCAACCGCGTCAGAGTTGCCCTATGTAGCAACAGAACTGGTTTCAAGAACCATAGAGTGGTTTGAGTTTTTAACAAAAAAGACTACGGTTCCCTTTTTGTATGTGAAAAAAAACGCGCAGTCAGGTCCGTACGCAAGTATTATGACCCGTGAAGGGTGGGAGATATTTATATCTCTCAAAGAGCCTGTGTCTTCGGTTGCGCCCCGCTTTACCGCGCTGCTTGAAAAGAAAAATATAGAACGCACGAGGTTGCATTACATTGATGTGCGATATCCGGGGGTGGTTTATTGGCAGTAAAGTGTGGTATTCTATATGTACCATTATCATTTTTGGAAAACTGTATGAATCGTCGTGTTTTTGCCCCTCTCGTGTTTCTGTGCATCGCGCTTATTTTGGCTGTTTCACTCGTATATTCTTTTTATACACGTGACCGGCAGTCAGACATTGAGACGCACCCTTCGGTAGTAACAAGCATCTATCCGCTCGAATATATTGTCGGTCGATTAACACATAATATTGTAGAGGTGTCATCGATTATTCCACCCGGAATTGAACCGCATGATTTTGAGCCAAAACCGACTGATGTTGTTCGTATGCTGCGTGCCCCGATTGTGGTAGCGAACGGCGCGGGCATAGATCGTTGGGTTGACGCATTACGATCTGATATTGAAAAAAATAATCATACGCTTATTGTATTTGCGGACGATGTTCCTTTTTTACAACGTGTAGACCATGGCGAAACACATGACGGTGATGGTGATAGCGACCATGAGGAGTATGATGGGACACTCGACCCGCATGCTTGGCTTGATCCGGTTCGTTTGCAAAACTTTGCAGAGGTAATTGCTCGACAGTTGAAGGTATATTATCCCAATTTCATTTCTACCATTGAAGAAAATAAAAATTATCTTCTGTCAGATTTGCAAAGTATTGATGCCGCGTACGCGAGCGGGCTTAGTTCATGCGCGCATCGTACCGTGTACGTGTCCCATGATGCGTTTCAGTATATAGGAAAAAGGTACGAACTTACCTTTGTGCCATTGGCCGGTATTTCGCCAACCGAAGAACCATCGGCCGGGCGCCTTGCGGAAATTACTGACCAAGTCAAACAAGATAACGCGACAACGATATTTTACGAAACGCTCGTGTCACCTAGTGTGGCGCAGACGGTTGCGCGTGAAGCTGGGCTCAAAACGGCTGTGCTTAATCCGATTGAAGGTAGAACAGACGAAGAGCGTGAAGCGGGCAAAGACTACCTTGATTTGATGATCGATAACTTGAACGCCCTTGAAGAGGCGCTTATATGCGCGTAAACCATAGTAATCACACCATTGCGTTTGATCACGTATCATTCCACTACCCAGGTCGCCCGAACGTGCTTGAGGATATCACCTTTCATATTCAAGCCGGTTCGTATGTTGGCATTGTGGGGCCAAATGGGGGAGGAAAGTCAACCCTCCTTCACCTTATGGTTGGGGTGCTTACACCTACGGCCGGCGAAATACATATTTTCGGTCATTCCATTCATGACGCGCATCATCATATTGATGTTGGATTTGTACCACAACGAGCGAGTCAAGATTTAACATTCTTTCCCGCAACTGTTGAGGAGATTGTCGCGAGTGGGCGAACGCGCCATCATGTACTGCATAAGCACACTGATCATGATGTGCTCGCTGTTGATGAGGCTCTTCGTCTTACGGACATTCTTGATTTACGCAAACGTCGTATCGGCACCCTTTCAGGAGGGCAGATGCAACGAGTAATGATTGCTCGCAGTTTAGCGGCAAAGCCAGAGGTGCTTTTACTCGATGAACCGACCGTTGGTGTTGACCGACCTTCACAAAAGGCGTTCCACGACCTACTACGCCGTCTGCATAGTGAGCTCAAGTTAACGATTCTTTTGGTGTCACACGACATTTCCGCGGTTGAACATGATTTGACTG
Organism: uncultured Gammaproteobacteria bacterium; assembly: GCA_964646505.1. GTDB lineage: Bacteria > Patescibacteriota > Patescibacteriia > Magasanikbacterales > UBA922 > CAZQXB01. Next base: position 15,696 of record CAZYEQ010000012.1, on the reverse strand, counting down.
ATATACTGTATGTGGATGGTATGGTGAAACAAGGTTCGCTTTCGTCATTTAGAACACATGTATGATGGTTGATATTTTTCAATTTGCGTTCATGCAACGTGCTCTCTTGGCAGGTACGATTATTGGTGTTCTTGCGCCATGCGTAGGTATGTTTTTGGTTGTGCGGCGATATAGTTATTTAGGTGACACACTCGCGCATGTGTCTCTTTTAGGAGTGGTGGTGGCCGTTATGTTTGGTTTTTCTCCTATTGCCGGTGCTGCGATTACCTCGGTTGCGGCAGCTGGTGTGATTGAGGTTCTTCGGGATCGCGGTCAGTTGTGGGGGGAAACAATTTTGTCTCTTGTCTTGTCGGGGAGCTTGGCTTTTGCGCTTATTCTCATGAGTATTGGGAATGCACGTGGTATTGGTGTCACGAGCATCCTTTTTGGAAGCATCACAACACTTACTACAGGTGATGTGTGGCTTATGTTTGGGTTAGCGTTGACAGTACTTGTGACCATTATTCTTTTATTTGACGCGCTTTTTCTTACTTCGTTTCATGAAGCGTTAGCGACTGCCGAGGGCGTGCCGACAAAACAAGTAAATCGTATTTTCGCGGTATTGGCGTCACTGGTGGTTGCGTTATCGCTCCAAACACTCGGGGTGCTTCTTATTGGCGCGCTTATGGTTATTCCTGTTTTAACCGCTATGATTTTTGGTCGTGGGTTCAAGCAGACTATCATACTTGGTATCATCTTTTCTCTTGTATCTGTGCACAGTGGTCTTGTTGGTTCGTATATATGGAATACTCCGAGCGGTCCGACTATTGTAGCGATTGCTGTAGCGATATTTTCAGTGGCGTTTCTTGGACGTTCTTTTTTCCATCTTGTAAAAACACCTGTTTGACCCTCAAAGAAAAACGCGGTATGATGAGCCTATCATTTTTAGATGTGTCTTTATGAAACATACTACAGTACTTGGGCTCGTTGCGATTATTCTACTTACTGGTGCGGGGTGTATGAAAAAACCGCAAGCAGTAGCGCCTCTTACCGCGCAACCAGAACCTATGCGGGTAACCGACCAAGCAATGCCTTCTTCTCCAGAGACAATGATGGATGAAACCGGTGCAAGTTTATTTGCGGTAAACGTCGCAGAAAGCACGGTTGAGTGGCATGGCGAAAGAAAGGTGGGAAACAAACACACTGGTACCATTTTAGTAAAAGAGGGTGAAATTGTGGTGAAAAATGGCGTGCCATTGCGTGGAAGTGTGGTTGTGGATATGGCGAGCCTGCATGCGAACGATAGCGCGGCTGCGATGGTTGATAAACATCTCAAATCTGATGATTTTTTTGCCGTAGAAACATACCCAACCGCCATGTTCACATTTAAAAGCGCGACGAAGACGGCTGGAGATACGTACGAGGTAACCGGCGACCTTACCATTAAAGACCATACCAACAGTATTACGATTCCAGCGACCATCGTTCGTGCCGCAAATGGTACCTACGTTGGCGACGCATCGTTTTCCATCGATCGTACAAAATGGGACATTCGATATGGGTCAGGAAAGTTTTTTGACTCCCTTGGAGATAAGGTTATTGAGGACACGATAGATTTTAAGGTTCATCTTACCACAGGGGGCGCGCAAGAAATTAAGTAGGTATTTTTAACCACTTCCATATGGGGGATGCAAAACCTCGAGCGAGTCAAAGAGATTTGTTTTGGCATTTTCTTGGCATGGGCACGTTGTACGTGAGTGCTATTTCTCTTACGTCTGTCTTGTTTCAAATTGTAAATATTCTTGTACCCGATCCGATTGTATATGATGGGGGAATATATAGTTACGCGCTTGATGGTGCAAAACGGACTCTTCGTTTCGCGGTTTCCGCGCTTGTTATTATGTTTCCAGTGTGCGTGTATGCCTTGAAACAAATTCAAGAAAGTTACGAGAAGGAAAAAGAAAAACGAGAACTTCGGGTGCGTAAATCAATCATTTATTTCACGTTGTTTGTTGTTTCGTTCATTATCATGATGACACTTATTTTCCTCATTAATCGTTTTTTGTCAGGCGAATTAACGCTTCGGTTTTTTCTGAAACTTCTGTCTACTCTTATCGTGGCAGGAAGTGTATTTGGATACTACCGTTGGGATTTACACCGCTTTGATCACAAAAAAGCATAATCCTTCTTGTATGACCGATCTTCACATGAAGTGGTTTAGTGGCGTGGTTATTGCTGTTGTCGTGTTTGCTGTGATCGCGGCATTTATTTTGGTGGGGTCGCCTCAAAACGCGCGGAACAAAAAAATTGATGATATTCGTACCATGCACTTGAGTTCACTCCAGTATGAGTTAGCAGAATATTGGCGCGTACACAAAACGATGCCGGACTCTCTTGAAGAACTACCGTCGGGAGGAAGAAGTATGATGTTGCGTGATCCCCAAACGAATGTTGAGTACGGATACACAACACTGAGCGATTCGTCGTTTGAGTTGTGCGCGGTATTTTCAGCAAAAAGTGAGGTTACTCCATCGCTATACGGACGTGTACCGTATAATCCATATGGTCAGTTTTTGGAGAATGCGGAGCAGTGGGACCATGAGGTGGGGCGTGTGTGTTTTATTCGCACTATTAACCCAGCGTATTATACAGAGCATACGAATGACGGCGCGATGAAACCTGTGCCGGCTACACTGTAGTTTGTTTATGCCAATCATTGGTGCGCATGTTTCAGTAGCGGGAGGGTTATATCGTTGCTTTGAAAACGCAAGCGCTATTGGGGCTACAGCCATACAAATTTTTGGCGCATCACCACGGCAATGGACAGCAAAAATCCCAACGCCAGAGGCGGTTCAACAGTTTAAAGACGCGGAAAAGTCATTTGGCCTTGGACCTGTTTTTTTGCATGCCGCCTATTTGGTTAATCTGGGGACACCCAACGCGTATTTATATAACAAGTCTATTGAAAATTTAACTGAACATTTGCGTATTGCCGAAGCCATTGGCGCGGTTGGGCTTATTTTTCATATTGGATCCGCCAAAGACAACGACCGCATGAAAAGTCAAAAACAAGTGGCAGACGCGATGAACGACGTATTGAAACGTGTTCCTGGGCATTCGCTACTTATTATGGAAAACGCAGCCGGTGGGGGAGACAAGCTCGGCGCGACCATGGAAGAAATCGGTACTATTTTTCGCTTGGCAAAAAATAAACGCGTGAAGGTGTGTATCGACACGCAACATGCGTTTGCGGCTGGCGCAATTCAAGCATACACAAAAAAGGATGTAGATGCTTTCGCTAAAGAAATCGATGTTCATTTTGGGCTTGAACATGTTGTGGCGCTTCACCTGAATGACTCAAAAAGTGAGTGTGATTCGCACTACGACCGACATGAAAATATTGGTGAAGGTCATATTGGTAAGGCAGGGTTTAAGGTGCTCGCGGAACATAACGCGTTTGCACGTTTACCCTGGCTTCTTGAGGTTCCTGGATTTGTTGACACAGGGCCAGACAAAAAAAACGTCGATATTATTAAAAAAATAATCTCGAGTGTATGAAGGTGTTTTTTTCTGGGGGAGGAACACTTGGCCCGGTGACACCTCTTTTAGCTATCCGAGAAGTTCTTCAGAAAGAGTACCCTGAGGCCACATTTTTTTGGGTGGGCGCAAAACATGGGCCAGAACAAACACTCATCGCAGAGGCGCGCATGAGCCATCTGATTATTCACGCAGGGAAATTGCGTCGCTACTGGTCAATAGCGAATATTAAGGACATTGGAAATATCATCCTTGGCTTTTTTGAATCCCTTCACCATCTCTGGAAAGAAAATCCTGACGTGTGTATTTCCGCGGGTGGGTTTGCTTCGGTTCCACTCCACTACGCAGCCTGGATTTTGGGTATTCCTACGTGGATTCACCAGCAAGATGTAAAGGTGGGGCTGGCGAATCGACTTATGACGCCTATTGCCAAACACATCACAACCGCCCTTAAAGAAACCGTGCGAAAATTCCCTAGCTATAAAACCACCTGGCTTGGTAACCCGGTGCGTAGTGGTATTCTTGAGGGTGATATCGACCGCGCCGCGCGCAGGTTTCAATTGTCGAAAAAATTACCAGTAGTATTTGTGACTGGTGGCGGTACTGGTTCGGCTCGAGTAAATGAACTTGCGGTTGAGGCAATGTCGCACTTAGTAAATCAAATTGAGATGATTCACGTGTATGGCGCCGAACGTCCAACAGCGAGTATTGCCAAAGCGATGAGTATATTTCGTGGTACATATCATGCATATCCTTTTTTTACATCTGAAATGAATGACGCGTACGCTATTGCCGATGTCGTTATATCTCGCGGTGGTTTTGGTACACTGACCGAACTTGCCGCGCTTAAAAAACCGGCAATCCTTATTCCAAAACCTGGTCAACAAGAAGACAATGTTTTTCTTTTGGCTAAGGCAGAGTCTGTCGTTCTTGTGGATGAACGAACGACGAGCGGTTTGCACCTTTCACAAATTATTCGTGGACTTATTGACCACAAATCACTTCGTACGCTTATGGGTGAGAGACTGTATCAATTACTCCCGCCAGCCAAAAAGGAGGAGATTGTTGCAATGTTTATGGCTATTGTGGAGTGATCCATTTTTGCGCACACTACGGTATACGCAAATTGTTCGTTTTTTTTAATAAGAGTATACTAAGAATGTTTTTTTCACGATATGCGTATATATTTCACACTGTTTTTTTTTGCCCTAGTACTCGGTATCGGGCCGAGTACCCTTGTGTTTGCTCAAAGTACCACATGTCCTTTGCAAATTGAGGTGCCATACAAAACCCCGCAAAGCCCGGCAGTGTACTATATTTCAAAAGGGTGTAAAAAACGGCCTATCCGTAATCCGCAAGTTTATTTTTCTCATTTTTCATCATGGAATGACGTGCGGCTGACAACGGGGGCAACATTGGCAAAGGTTGCAGAGCACGAGCTGTCTTTTTTACCATGGGGCCCACGTCGTGCATTTGAAAATGGATCTCTTATCAAAACAGTCTCAGACCCAAAAGTGTACCTTCTTTTGGGTGATAATGAAATTTTCCCGATTCAGACTGAAAGTGTTTTTCGAAATACTCTTGGTTACGCGTTTAATCAAATCGAGGATGTTGACCCGGCTGTTTTAGCAAAATACACGGTAAGAGCGCCAATTACATCGGCAGAAACCATACCGCCCGCGCTGGTGTTTAAGTACTCAAATGATCCGAAAGTATATGAAACAGAGACTGATCCAAGTGGTACCGATGTAACGAAGCGTTACGTGGAAACGCTCACGCAGGTGCGTCAACATCATTTTCGTGTTGATCGCATTGCAGTACTTCCTCCGATCATTGTTTTTCCTGACGCGACAGGCCCACGACCAATTCCTGCCCCTGTACCGTCCCCAACAACACCAAGTCCAACGCCAAGCATTACTCCGCCTCAACCTTCAACGCCCGTTCCAAATCAGCCATCACCAGTGGCTCCTGTGCCAAACCCTACACCTGCAACACCAGTACCTGTTCCACCTCCATCCCCACTGCCGACACAGGTGATTACGTCGTGGCCACCGAACATGCCGAGCGAGCTTCGTATGACCGTAAAGGAAAATCTCGGCGTCGCGCGTACAAACGAAGTGGTTCGCTCTGGTGTGCCTTTTCCAAAAACCATGAACTTACGCAATACATCGAACCTAGCTGTTATTGATAGCTCTGGGCGAGCCGTACCAGCGGATTTTGTGGTTCTCGCGCGATGGAATGGAAGCCTTGCGACAAACGAGCCGATTAAATGGCTTCGCGTATCGTTTCCGGCGTCAGTAGCGGCCAGAGGCGAGAGTGTATATCGACTTGTCACAGACGGCTCAGTCACTAATTCCGCGCCAACGACTCGCGTGACAGTTACACAAGAAGGAAACC
>CAZYEQ010000012.1:0-9773 GCA_964646505.1 uncultured Gammaproteobacteria bacterium | reverse complement strand
CAAGTGTGTTTGAACAGGTACGTCTTGCCGACGGAACCGTTCTTTCCGATGCCGGAACGATGGTCGCAACGGTTAATGGTTCAGCCGGTAGTTTTTCACGTTTACGTTCGGTTCGCGTTGAGTCGTCCGACGCACTTTCCGCGGTTGTTACAGTTGAGGGCGAGTATAGTCAGAGCGCGGTGAGCGGGGGAGCTATTTCTGCCACACGCAGGTATGTGTTTACCGCGGGTTCACCTACGGCTCAAATTCGTCACATTGTGGCTTGGGAAGGCGATAGTGGGTATCAGGGGTTTGTGCGTATGAATCGCGTGCGTGATACTTTTTCTCTTGGCGCTCCTGTATCAGTAGTGAGTGTTCGTGCTGAGGCATCGCGAGCCGCGGTAGAAGGAAACCCAAATGGAAGTGACGTAGTGTTGTCTCAAAATCGTCGCGCGACTAATAGAGCACCACGTTCATACACACTCAATTTTCCCGGGCGCTCCTCGAGTGGGGTCGCTGCTGATGGTGCGTATATCGCCGCAAGAACCTCAAAAGGAACTCTTGCCGTAGCCTTGCGACAAATGGATCGGTATGAACCAGCGGCACTTCGTGTGCTTGAAGACGGCACAGTTGCCGTAGATGTTTTGAATGAAGAAACTGTAGTTGGGGTGCGTCAAGGTTTTTTTGCAAACTACACGGTCTCCGCGCTTTCCGGAACCGTATCTACGGGCGATATCGAGCGATTAACGTTTGCGCCGGCAAATAGTGAGCTTCATGCGTGGCCAAGTAGTCAGTGGTTTGCAGCCAGCAGTGCTGTACCCGAATTTCCATATGGACAAATTCCAAGTGCGTATAGCGCGTACAACACTATTATTCCATCTGTGCTTCAAGCAACGATTCGAGAGACAAATAATTTCGGTCTGTATGGTGTTATGACCTATGGGCTCTACCCTCGAAATTGGGTCAATCCGATTCAATCAAACGAGGTAGCGCAAGGAGGCGGACCAACTCCTGAGACTTGGGATGATTTGTATTGGGGTACAACCTGGACTGATTATCATAATTCGAGTAAACTTGGTTCCGTTTGGGCCATGCAAAGTGGCGACACATCCTGGCTCGATTCTATTACCGCGCCTGCCGCGTGGCGCTCACTCTACACCCAGGCCATGCAGTGTTCACCAACTGACACCTATTTTTACTGTGGTCAACTTCCAGCAGGGTATGGAGGTTTCCGAACAGACTTCAATAGCTCACATGCGTATTTAGATAACGTCTTTTTGTATAGCTATTTGTTTGGTGATGAAAGTGTAGTGCCTCGCCTAGCACGTGGAGCAAACAGTATGCGCGGATATCTTTGCCCTGGGCGTGTTGATGCCGAACGTGCGGTGTGTGGTCCAACCGCGCCAAAAGCTGATCCGTACGCGGTTATTACAGGCCGTGTGGCTTCGCAGTTTGCAAATATATTTCAGTATCTTGGTACGAGCAGTCGCGATGGAAGTTATCTTGATGATTGGAAATCACTCATTGCACGCGCGGTGACGCAATACTATGTCGAAGCTACTCGCGGTGGACAATCATATGGGTTTTGGGCGGGAACAAATAACACAACAGGCAATATTGCTCCAGGCGTGCTCAATGATACGGATCAAACATGGATGCTGTCGCTCTATGATATGGAAGTGCTCTACAATTACATGAATGAAACGAATGATACCCCTATTGGGAGCCCTGCATTGCAGCCTAGTCGGATTATCACAAACTGGGCACGTACATTAGTGGCATTTGGAGGTGGCACGGGTTCAGCAGAGCCATCAGGGACGTGGCCAAACGCGCTTCGATTTCGTTATTCAGGAAATCGTATTGGAGGAACGCTTGAGGATGTACAGGGTGATATGTCAGGCAGCGACCCTGTGCTATATGACGCGGGCAAAGCAGACCTTGTGGCTGTTCTCGCGCGTGCTGCTAGCTGGACAGGAGACAGTGCCATAACTGGTTTGGCACAGCGTATGGTGCAATATGTGTTACCTCGTATCGGTGCTAGTTTTCCATTAGGGAAAGAACAGGGTCTTATGCTGGCCAGGATACCATCGGCAGTTGCACGCCTTTCTGGGTTGGGAGGGTCATTAGCCCCGCAACCAACGCCACCGCCTCCTGCACCAACACCAAGTCCGACACCGAACCCAACTTCTCCAAACCCGTCTCCAACGCCAATTACACCACCTCCACCGCCTCCTCCACCTGCGCCAACACCAACCCCAACCCCAAACCCAAACCCAAACCCTTCGCCAGCTTCTGATGGTTTACCTGAAAGCACCTATAGTCTTCAGGGCGGGGAAGCGGTTAATTTGCAGGATGGGTTCCCGTTTGCGCCAACGTATAATTTTGCTTGGTTCTTTGAGCATAGCTTAGGGCAGGGTACGTGCAACGGGACGGACTTTGTAACCTATGATCTGTATGTTATGCCCCCTGGGGGCTCATCTTTCACTCGCATAGGTGGGCACACGGGCGCCGGTAATAGTTCGTTTACTGCTGGGTACAGTATGACAACAGATGGGTGCGCGAAAGGTCGATTTCTCTATAACATGCCGTCATCGAATCCATCGGGAACATATCGGGTTGGGCTTTGTATTACAAATACCCAAAATCAAAGCCAAAGATACTGCACAAGCATTTCTGTAACAAAACCATAGGTAAAGATGAGAAAACCGCAGGGCAACCCGCGGTTTTTGATTGGACAAGAACCGAGCTTTTCCTTACAATGAAAAGACAATTTTTTTTTTTCTTTCATGTATGAATATATCCACTACACCTATCTCTGGTCTTCTGATTATAGAACCAAAGGCATTTGCTGATGATCGGGGGTATTTTATGGAAACCTATAGCCGTGAACGATACGTCGAGAACGGGGTGTTGCCTGAATTTGTGCAAGACAATGTTTCAGTCTCAAAAAAAGGGGTGCTCCGAGGCCTTCATTTTCAAATGGAGCCTATGGGACAAGGAAAGCTTGTTCAGGTTCTGAAAGGGAGTGCGCGCGATGTAGCCGTCGATTTGCGTGTTGGCTCACCAACATTTGGCGAGCATGTAAGTGTTGAACTTTCGGTTGAAAACAAAAAACAATTTTGGATTCCCACTGGGTTCGCGCATGGTTTTGTGGCACTCGAAGACGACACTGTTTTTATGTATAAATGTACGAATGTATATTCGAAAGAACACGAACGAGGGTTGCGGTGGAATGATCCTGCTTTACATATTGATTGGGGGGTGGCAAATCCTATTGTTTCTGAAAAAGATGCGGTACAGCCACTTCTTGCTGACATCAAAGAGCTGTTTCCCTTTTACGTATGAAAAAAAAGATACTTATTCTCGGAAGTTTGGGCATGCTTGGACAAGAGTTAACGCGTGTTTTTTCAGAAGATAGTACATACGATGTGACTGCTCTTGATAAAGAGGGAATTGATGTGACAAACATGACAGCACTGCGCGCGTTTCTTGAAGCACATTCTTTTGATATGGTGTGCAACGCGGTGGCGTACAATGCTGTTGATGTGTGCGAAACCGATGATACAGCGTACACCATGGCCATGATACTAAATCGTGATGTGCCACAGTGTTTGGCTGAAGCGTCTTGTCGACTTGGGTTTACCCTAGTGCACTATTCGACCGATTATGTGTTTGATGGAGAAGGGGATGGGGTGTACACAGAAGACGCGGAGCCACATCCATTGTCACGCTATGGGTACAGCAAACGAGCTGGCGAGGAAGCAGTTATTGCGACTGCAAAAAAATTTTATGTGATTCGGTTATCAAAATTATTTGGGAAACCAGCGAGCTCGGCGCAAGGAAAACGCAGTTTTTTTGATGTAATGCTTGAGGCTGGAAAGCAAAAGCCTGAGGTGAAGGTGGTCGACAGCGAAAAGAGTTGTTTTACGTACGCGCCAGACTTAGCCAAAGAAACGAAACAAATGATCGAGGAGGCTGCTCCGTTTGGCGTATATCATGTGGTGAATGCGCATGCCGTGACATGGTATGAGGCTGTCAAACAACTCTATGCTCAAGCGGGAGTAAAAACACCTATTGTTCCGGTTTCGTCTGATGCATTTCCTCGTCCCGCGAAACGGCCTGTGTCATCGGTGCTTCTACAAACGAAACGACCCCCCTTGCGGCCATACGAAGAGGCACTAAGGGAGTATCTGGCACAGACGATGTAATACAAAAAGCACCCAAGGAGGGTGCTTTGCATGTGTGACCCGGGCGGGGTTCGAACCCGCGACCTTGGGCTTAAAAGGCCCCTGCTCTACCAGCTGAGCTACCAGGTCGTCTGTTAAAATGCGATTATATGATATACTTAAAATCTTCATTTGTCAATATATGTCATACACACTTTCATACCTTGGGAAAATTCGCACCGAACTCCATGCTTACGCGGGTATGCGCCGTGACCTCATAAATAGTGCCTCAACAGCTTTGCATCATGTAAAACGAGCAATTTTTGCCGCTCACAGGGGTGATGTGGTAGAAGCAAACGAAAAGATAACAGAAGTTGAAACCCTCTTATCAACAATTCAAAAAACATATAAAAAGAGCCCAGATTTGTTTCACGAAGGCGCGTATCGGGCTGCTCTTGAGGAGTATGTTGAGGCAAAATTATTTGTTCAGTTTGTGGCCGAAGAATCGTTTGGAAAATTAGGGAAGATTTCCGTGCCAAACGATGTGTATATCGCTGGACTCTGTGATGTACCAGGTGAACTCTATCGGTTTGCACTCCGTATGGCCACGCTTAAAAAGACAGACAAGGTAACCAGGGCCGCCACACTCGCGCGTGTCATTATGGAAGAGCTGGCCACATTCGACTTAACCAGTTATTTACGCACCAAGCACGATCAGGCAAAAGGGGCGTTTCAAAAAATTGAGGAGATCGTATACGATCAATCGCTCAGGTAGCGAAGTCATCGGCATGAGAAATTCGCCTGCCAGTCTACGTTGGCGGCAAGGGGTATGTTTTGTAAACATCTCTATATTCTAGTACAATACGTACACTATGAGCTTCACGTTGCCCTTCAAAAACGCATGGCACTTGGTTTGGGCCTATTATGGCGCGTTTAGATATGGATTTCCATCTAAAGAATTGTATGTTATTGGGGTTACGGGTACGAGCGGAAAGTCGAGTGTTGTACAGCATTTGCGTCTCATGCTTGAGTCACAAGGGTTTCGTGTTGGCTCTCTCTCGACCGTAGATTTTGTGATTGCGGGTAAGCAAACCATGAACGCGGAAAAAATGACCATGCTTGGTCGTGCTCGTACGCAGGCTTTACTCAAAGAAATGGTACGTGCCAAATGTGATATTGCCATTGTTGAAACCTCGTCACAGGGTGTTGTACAGCACCGCCATAAAGGAATTGTGTATGACAGCATTGTTTTGACTAATTTTTACCCTGAGCATATTGAAGCACACGGTGGGTATGAAAAATATCGTGCCGCGAAAGTGTCACTTTTTGCCTATGTAGCGGCAAGTAAAGAAAAACCCATCAACGGTTTGACCGAGCGTATCCAATCACTTTTTCCGTCTTCAGCGCGCACCGTACCAAAAACAGCGATTTATAATGCCGACATTTCGCCAAACGACCTGCCATTTTTTGCGCTCCACCCATTTTCACACAGGTATTTTGTTTCTCAAGCGCGCGCGCTACCGCAAACAGTTACTGAAGATGGTGACCACGGAACACTTCTTCGGCTCACCGAACAAAAAACAACACCAAACGGAGAATCATGGCTTTTAAACGATATACCGTGTCACGTTGGTCTTCATGGCGCGCATGAGAGTATGAATGTGAGTGTCGCGTTAGCGGCGATGCTTCCGCTCAATATTCCTCTTCAGGAAGGAAAGAAGGCGCTGTCCTCGGTATTGCCTGTACCCGGGCGTATCGAGCATATACGTGAAGCCACAGAGCTTGGTTTTGAGGTGATTGTCGATTACGCGTTTGAACCTCGAGCTATGGAAGCACTTTACGATGTTGTGTCTGCCTTGCCGCACGAGCGAATTATTCATGTGTTTGGGTCGACTGGCGGAGGGCGCGATGTGGCGCGTCGATTTACTTTGGGGGATATGGTGGGAAAAAATGCTGATGTGTGTGTGGTGACAGACGAAGACCCGTACGATGATGATCCGTTAAAAATTATTGACGATGTGGCAGGTGCCGTTCGCGGAGCGGGAAAAATTGATAACGAGAGCTTGTTTGTTATTCCTGATCGCGAGGAGGCGATTTTTGAAGCGATTCGCCTGGCGAGAAAGGGCGATATGGTGCTTGTGACAGGGAAAGGTTCTGAGACGGTGATGGTCGTAAAAGGAAAACATGTTCCTATGGACGATCGAGCGATCGCAAAAAATGCGTGTATTCGTAAAAAAGCAGGAACACTATAATGCGATATGGCGGAACGCACCCGGTGGTGGCAATCAGGCATGATCCTTCTTATCCTTCTTGCGGGGGTAGGTTTTTTAGCGTTTGCGAATATTCAAACATTTTCACGTGATGCTGATTTGCGTGAAGAAATTAGTAATTTAGAAAAACAAAAACAGGGACTCACAAAAAAACAACTAGAGTCGGTTGAATTGCTTTCGTATGTTATGAGTGATCAATATATTGAAGACTCAGCTCGTACCGCCCTTCGTATGAAAAAACCAGACGAGCATATGGCTGTGATTGAAGGGGAGGAACGTGTCGTCGTCCAGGAGCACGAGGTACCAGGAGAGGCTCCTAGACAACGATTGGCCAATCCGCTACAATGGTGGTATTATTTTGTTCATCATCGACCTTCGTCGTTATAATGACATTCTATGGAAACCGCAGCTATGGAAAATCAGGGAGGACAGGGGGCGCCAAGCAAAAAAATGGCTGGTTACTTTGTGGCAGGTCTCGCGTGTATTTTACTTTTGGCATTGGGTGGAGCGTATGCTGTCACGCGTAGCGCTCTAAAAACACTTCCGCCCTCAGAAACAGCACTCAAAGCTGCAAACTTGTTGCATATTTCGGTTGCGTCTGTGAATGGTAAAAAAATTCCATACACGGAATTTTATACCGTGTTTGATACCATGAAGGTTATTGCTGGCAAACAACCGACTGGTTTGTCGGTAACCGACGAACAAATTTCTGATCAAGCTCTTATTCAGGTAGTTGGCACGGCACTCATGCAAGAAATTGCAAGCACGCTTGATGTGAGTGTGACTGAAGAAGACGTAGCAGCAGGCAAAGCTGACTTTTTAGCAAGTAATGGGTTAACCGAAGAAGACGCCAATACCGAAATCCAAAAAAATCTTGGTTGGACATTTGACGAATATGTCAATCGTCTTGGTCGCCCGTCTATTTTTCAGCAAAAATTGACTGTTGCGTTTGTATCGTCAACTAATGAAGCCTTTTCTGACTCGGTAGAACAGCTGGTAACCGCTCGTCACATTCTTTTTCTGGTAAATACGAGCACGCCTGACTCAGTCGCAAAAAAGAACGCGGAAAATGTCATCGCTCGACTTAAAAAAGGTGAAAAGTTTGAAGCACTCGCGAAAACCATGGGCAATGATGAGAATACAAAATCTGCTGGTGGTGAACTCGGTACCTTTACCCGTGGGCAAATGGTACCTGCGTTTGAAGAAGCGGTATTTGCGATGCAGGCCGGCACGTATAGTCAGGAACCAGTGAAAACTGAGTTCGGATATCACGTTATTGAGGTATTAAACCGCCGAGATGAGCGAAGTTTAGCGACCTATCTTAAAGAAAAATTAAAAGCCGCGGATATCAAATTGCTTATTCCACTCCACGACCCATTTGACGTTTTACGCGCATCGCTTTAATATATGGGCTGCCCCGAAAAGGGCAGCCTTTCACGCGGGATTAGTACAGTGGTAGTATGTTGGCTTCCCAAGCCAAAGATGCCAGTTCGATTCTGGTATCCCGCTCTAAGTATGCTTGTTTTTCTTGTACCTGGCATACTTTCATAAGCGGAAACAGAATCGAACACAGGGAATGGTGAAACCGTGAGGTTTCACGTATTGTGGAAAGGTTGGGAAAACCCGAAGGTTGTCCCAAGAGCCCGCGAGGGTGAGTGAGTATTCTGGTATCCCGCTCTCGTGCTTTGGCACGCCCTAGGCCAAGATAGCTCAGTTGGTAGAGCAGCACATTCGTAACGTGCAGGTCGTGGGTTCAATCCCCATTCTTGGCTCAAAACATAAGCTACCCGGTCGGGTAGTTTATGTTTTTGTTTATACACAATACAACGGTCATGCTTATAGGCGTAAAATATGCTATACTAATCTTATATGATTAGTCTAAGCGGCGTTACGAAACATTACACCAAAAACAGCATCGGTATTCGTGATGTTGATTTACATATTGAGCCAGGTGAATTTGTGTCTGTGGTCGGGCAAAGTGGTACTGGGAAAACCACTCTCGTCAAACTTCTTATTGCTGAAGAACAACCAACCAAAGGGAGTATCAAAGTAGGGGGTTGGGATATTACGCGTATTCCTCGTCGTCATATTCCACTGTTGCGCCGACAAATTGGCGTTATTTTTCAAGACTTTAAACTCCTTCCTAAAAAAACCGTTGAAGAAAATGTGCGCTTTGCCCTCGAGGTGGCAGGAGAGACATCGAAACGTATTCGTGAAGTCGTGCCACGTGTCCTTGATATTGTAGGGCTGAGTCACAAATTAGAACGTTTTCCTCATCAACTATCTGGCGGTGAGCAGCAGCGTGTGGCTATTGCGCGGGCACTCGTGCACCGACCAAAAATTTTAGTTGGAGATGAGCCGACCGGAAACCTCGACACCATAAACACCCACGAGGTGATTGAAATTTTAAAAAAAATCAACGAGTTTGGTACCACCATTTTACTTGTGACACATAATCGTGATGTGGTGAATCAGTTAAAAAAACGTGTTATTACCATTCATGACGGACGTATTGTTTCAGACGAAGCAAGCGGACGCTATCGCCTGTAGGTTATGGTGACTTTTTTTCGCGCCATTCGTTTTGCGTTTCAAGACATGTTGCGTAATTTCAGCTTGTCGGTCATGACCGTGCTTATTTTAGTACTCATGCTTTTGTCGGTGAATACTCTCCTTATTGTTCGAGTACTGACCGTAGAAGCAACAAACACGGTTAAGGATCAAGTGGATGTGAGTGTGTTCTTTGCGCGCGGGGCGACGAATGAAGACATTAACGAGGTACGGTCATACATCCGTACATTTCCTGAAGTAACTGAAGAAACATATTTTACTCCCGAAGAAGTATTATCTGATTTTAGGGCCGAATACGATTATAATCAGACTATCATGTCGTCGCTCGATGAGCTTGGCGATAACCCACTTGGCTCAATGCTTGTTATTAAAACGCGCGCGACTGAAGATTATCAAAAAATTATCGACGCTCTGTCAGTGCCTGAATACGCCAAGCTTATTGAGGCGAAAACATTTTCTGATACAGAAAAGGCGATTTCGCGCATTCACACCATTACAAGCCAAGTGGAACGTTTTAGCGTGGCGGTGACAGGTCTTTTTGCGCTTATTGCGTTTATTATTATCTTCAATACCGTTCGTGTAGCTATTTATACCCAGCGCACTGAAATTGCCATTAAAAAGCTTGTGGGAGCGTCGAATTGGTTTGTTCGGAGTCCGTATATTATTGAAGCATTTGTGTTTTCTGTTATCAGTGTCGCGCTTACTGTTGGCATCATGTATGGCGCAATTCTGCTTCTTGACCCTCGGGTAGCCTATGCACGTACGCGAGACACACAGCGTGTTCTTGAGC
>CAZYEQ010000011.1:0-21574 GCA_964646505.1 uncultured Gammaproteobacteria bacterium | reverse complement strand
AATGAATCATGGAATGGGGCGTATCCATATATCCTCCAGCAGCAGATTTTGGCGGCTCGAGGCTGCCAAAATAACTCTGATCTTCAAGCAGAGTGTGACCAAGATGCAACACCAGGGAATGGTATCTACTGTGAAGGACACCCATGGCCACTTCGGTATATCCCAGCCTGTGGTACAGGAGAAATGAGAGAGTTTAGTACACGCTCCGTACAGTCAGGACAAATTTTCCGTGACGTCTTCGGGGCAAACGGTCGGGTTATTCGTGTTATGGGTTCGTTTACTGGTAGTACCTGGCGTACCGGCAATCTTCTCTCATGGAGAAATGCGTATCAGAATATTGATGCAGTCGCGACTGCGCCGTATTTTGGAAATAGTATTAGCGGGGACGCACGAGCCCAAACTATGAGTCTAAACCAACTCTTTGATTTTCTTCAAAGCACCTCTTTGCCAGCCGCGCTTCAAGAAATTACTGATGATGCAAACTATCTTCGACAGAACTATCCAGCGATTGATCTTATTTCATACGAAGGTGGTCAACATTTGGTAGCATATGGAGCTAACGAGGGAAACGTTGCTGCTTTACGGTTATTTCAGGATGCGAACAATGATCCGCGTATGGGGGCGCTTTATACGCAATATCTCCAAGGATGGAGGAATCTTGGAGGAAAAACATTCGTTCATTTTGTCGACGTAACACCTCAAACTCGTTATGGAAATTTTGGAGCACTTATTTCACAATCTCAACCACATAATGAGGCACCAAAGTTCACGGCTCTTGAGAATTTTGCTTTAGAGAATCCATGTTGGTGGACAGGTTGTGAATTTGGTGGTTCATGGGTAGGAAGAGGTGGTGGCGATACATCGGCAAGTCCTTCACCAAGTCCATCGCCGACGCCAAATCCAACCCCAAATCCAACGCCGAACCCAAGTCCTTCAGCCTCAAATGTTCCTCCAACCGTATCACTGACCGCACCAACAAATGGGTCGACATATGCCGCTCCTGCGTCTATCACACTTACTGCAACAGCTGGCGATAGCGATGGTTCAATGACACGCGTTGAATTTTACAATGGTTCAACACTCTTAGGACAAGATACAACAAGTCCATACACATATAGTTGGACCAATGTGGCGGCCGGAACGTATACACTGACTGCACGTGCTGTCGATAATGCGGGCGCACAGACGAACTCATCTCAGGTTACAGTAACAGTGAATGCGGTCATATCCTCACAAGGTTCTACAAGTACGCCAGTGTTGAACCTTATCGAAAGCGCAGGGTATGCATACTGGACAAACACTAATCAAACGTACTATATCCTTTTTTCTCAACAAAACAACCCTACTTTAAATGCAGTGGGGGTGACGAGCTATAATAGACCCGCAGGATTTAATGAGGCATATATTCTTCGTTCACAACTGAATATGCCTTCAGGGACAATATACCTTCGGTTGTGCGTGTATGACCAGCCGACAAATTCATGTACAGCGTATTCGTCAACTATTCCGTATAATGGGACAAACTAGCGGTAAACACATAAAAAGAAGCCCTCTAAAAAGAGAGCTTCTTTTTATGAGAATGGCTCTCGTCTAAGACTTGAAATTTTCTCTTAAATAAGCTACTATAGAGGTACTATGGGTAGTACTATAGGAACAAAAATAACATACGGACCCGGCATGGTTCACGATCTGTCATTTTTGCCTGCCAACCACGCTGTAATTGGACCAGGTGATATTGTTGATGCACAGGGTATTCAGCTTGAAGAAATTGAAACTGTACAACGAAAGTTTCATCATCCTCTTTTTGACATTACTCCAACAAACTCATACCACGCACAACTATCCGTAAACGATGCTGATCACCCATTTCTATTTACCATCGAAGGTCTTGGTGACTACGCGTCATTACAACTCACCCTCACCATCGATCCTCATACTATCGTTACTATCGTGGAAAGAATTTCTGGTAAAAAAGTAACGGTGGCAAAAATTTTTCTTCACATCGGTGAAGGCGCACAGGTCACATATCGTCGGGAATACTCTTTGCCCGTACCAAACCACACTGCCATATTCCGTGAAGCGGTGATACAAAAACATGCTGCGATAACATGGTATGACGTTGTTCAAAAAGAAGAAGAGTGTACATATGAAACTATCACCCGATTGGTGGGGGAAGGTGCGGTAGCAAAAACATATGGTGTGATTCTCGGCACAAGAACACAGCTTCTTGATACCTCTCATCACACTATTCACGAATCCCCACGCACTACATCGCACACAGACATCCGTGTTCTTCTTGATAAACAGGCAAGGCATATCGGGCGTACGAAAACAACGATTATGTCACATGCACATGACACTAGTGCACGTGAGGAAATGCATACCATTCTTTTGTCGGAAAAAGCAAAAAGCCAGACAGTACCTGACCTCGATATTCAAGAAAATGCGGTACAATGTACTCATGCGGTTACAACAAGTCGTCTTTCTTCTGAAAAACTTTTTTATCTCTCTTCAAGAGGTATGGATGACATACAGGCGAAAGTTATTGCGCTTGAGGCACATATTGCGCCAAGTGTACAAGTGCCTGAAGAAGGTTCAAATCTTATTACTCATTTTTTAGCGTATGAGTAGAAAAAAAATTAGCTTTATTATTGCGGGTACCCTTATAGCGGTAAGTACCTCTATCGTTTTGCTGTACGTTTTTAATAAAGGACAACCAGATTCTGTAAAAAATGATCAACCCTTTGCGCCAAAGACGGTACTGCTTGATACACTGAACATAGCCGCGGGTGAAGAAAAAATTATTATTGCCGATACGATAACGGTGCAAAAAGAAGCGAATATTTTGGGGTTACTCACCCTTCAGCTTCCAACCGAATCAACAACAAACACTGTTCATCTTCGACTTCCGGGAAACGCGTATATTGCCGGGAAAATTATTGTCAAAAATAAAGAAAGTACGGCAATGAATCTTCATAAGAAATCACTTGCGCATTTTTTTATTCCTCCCGTCGTCGCTTCAATGAATACGGTACCGGCTTCAGGGGCAGGACTCGTCATTGAGGCGGCGCCACCCGCACTTCGTATTTCAGATACAAGTTTAATTGAAACAGCAAGGGGTGCTGCTGCACCCGATGAAGTGCTTGAGCAAATCCAACCTCGGTACCAAGGTGGCATGGGCGGGAGCGGAGGCGATATTTTTATTGAAACATCTGGTGAAGTAGTGTTCGATATTGATGTTCAAGAGAATGATGGTATCTTTACCATGTTTAACCCAGGAAACGGTGGGGCTGGGGCAAACGTTATCATGAATGATGGAACATGGAACGATACAGGTCTTCAGACGGCAAGTATTAAGGCGGGACAAGGAGGGCGTTCCGGTGGTCTTTTCATTAGTGCTCGAAAAATACGCATTGAAAAAAAATCCGGTACGATCGCTGGTGATCCTGTTTTTTTAAGTTACTCTATTGGTGATGAATCAGGGCACCAGGGGGGGAAAGGTGGTAATGGGGGAAAGATTATTTGGGATGTTAATCAGCCCGATCTTACCTCGATTACACATATTCGCCTCGGTGGTGGCCTTGGTGGTTCGGGGTTATACCGTGGTGGTGATGGAGGGTTTGTTCGTTACGCAGCAGGAAAACCTATTGTGTCAAAGGATGCGCCGTATCCAGTGACGGTGACCGTCGTGGCTGGAGATGGTGGTGAAGTGGCCGAACAATTTACCATTGCACCAGAAAGCGCTATATCTGACAACCCTGATTATTCCCATGAAATTTTTTTTCAAGTTCCAAGCATCATGGAACCTAAGCCGATCCTTCTTTCTGCCCAAGGGGGAAATGGAGGAACTGTCACAGTTGTAGGTCATGATGGGTGGCCAGGTACAGAAGAACACCCGGACGGATATGAACCCGGCCCGGTTGTGGTTCGCTATGGCCATGGCGGGAACATGAGCGATGCGTATACGGGCCGCGGCGGTAACGGTGGTGGTAGTTTAGCGAGGGTCACGAATATTGTTGGCGGTGATGGCGGTGATGGTTTTTCTTTTTGTGAAATTGGCGAAGAAAAACCAGGCGGACATGGTGGTGCGAGCGGACACCTCACTGTTTTTGCTGGTCGCGGGGGAAATGGATCCCAAAAAGGAGCCGGCGGAAGATCAGGAAATTTGGGATATGACGATATGGTACTCGGAAAACCTGGTAAAGGGGGGGACGGTAGACCGCCGGGGAAAGCGGGTACAATTGGCCTACCAAATGACTCATACTCGAGCACTATAGGTGTGGGGAGTGTGCTGCGGGTTGAAGATCATGAGGGGGTTCGTTTGGTTGGGATGAAGGGAGGAAAAAATGGTCCCGAGACTAACGATGTGCTTAGGGAAAACATAGAACGCAATGCCAATACCACTTTTGGCGGCTCGTATGTTGCGCCTGAGCAGGTTGATGGGAAAAAATGTGGAAGTGCTATGAAAGTATTGCCACTTAACCCTAATGGTGTTTACACCCAGTCTATCACCCTCACTACTCGCACACTGCTGCCAGCGGATAATCAGGTCACAACTATTGAAACGGTAAATTTTACGGTGGATATGAACTGTCCACCACCAAATGGCGACTACAGTTGTTTTGACCGCATGGGCGGTACAAGAGCCGTTACAACCCAAACAAGGGACGGAACGAAATCTATGTCCCAACGAATAAATTGGGACGGGACATTGCTTCCAGTGTCTGGAAATGCGCAAGGTATTTCCGTACCAGATCCAAATCGTTCTGCTATGCGTTTTATACAAACCCCTGGATATTACTGCACAAACGAGGGACAACTTGCGTTTGCGTGGTCATTGCCTGGGGAAGAAACAGCGACAACCTATTACAATGATGGAAGTTCTGACCTCATATATCGTTGGTCCTTTACCGGATCGGTCGCACCTAAGGAAGCATGGCCAAAGCGTTTTTTCGCGCAACCTGTTTGTTGTGGTGCCAATCTGGACCCAAACCAATTTCACGGAAGACCATTTCAACAAACGTACTCACCGTTTACGCCTAATGCGTCAACGAGAGGTGCGTGTGTCGGTCCAATATATAACGAATAGAGTATGAATAAAAAAATAAGAGCGCATTTTCCCCGACTCACAGCTGATTTTGGGTATGCGTATCTTGATAGTGCTGCTACTACTCTTTCGCCAAAAGTTGTGCTTGATGCAACCTACGAGTTCGAAACTCGCTACCGTGCAAATGTGCATCGTGCCTTGTATCGTGATGCGGCGTCTAGTACTGAACAATATGAACAGGCTCGAGCACGGGTTGCTGCGTTTATTTATGCAAAAAAAGATGAGATTGTGTTTACAAGCGGCGCTACATTCGGGCTCAATATGCTTGCGTCACTTCTCTCAAAAAACCTGAGGAAAGGAGATAGTGTTGTGCTTACGCGTGCTGAGCATCATGCGAATTTGGTGCCATGGCTCGAACTAAGTAAAGCGTTTGGGTTTGAGATCCGTTATGTAGAGCTTACACCAGATTTTTTACTCGATGAGTCGTCTCTCCGGTTGATCGACAAAACAACCAAAATAGTTTCTGTCATGCATGTCTCAAATACTCTTGGCACAATTTTCCCACTAGAAAAAATAATCGCAAAGGCAAAGGACGTGGGAGCAACAACGATCGTTGATGCTGCGCAGTCAATCGCACATCTACCGATCCATGTAAAAAAAATCGATTGTGATTTTTTGGTCGCTTCAGGGCACAAAATGTACGGACCAACCGGTATCGGATTTCTGTATGGAAAAAAAGAAAAACTGAATGCCCTTCCGCCGTTTCTCTTTGGGGGTGACATGATCCGTGAAGTACACTACACCAGCGCAACCTGGAACGACACGCCATGGAAATTTGAGGCTGGAACACCAAATATTTCTGGAGCAATTGGGTTGGGAGAAGCTGCGTGTTTTCTCACTGATACTCAGTTTAAAGAAATCATGAGTCATGAGCGTGAACTCACAAACTATGCTCTTGACACACTAAACACTATTCCTGAAGTACGAATCATTGGGCCAGATAAAGGCAGCAATCGCATTGGGGTCATCTCATTTGTTATTGATGGTGTTCATCCTCATGATATCGCAGCACTTTGTAACGAAGAGAATGTGGCTATTCGAGCTGGCGCACATTGCACCATGCCCCTCATGAATCTTATTGGTATTTCCGGCACAGCGCGGATTTCATTGGGCATGTATTCAACTAAAAAAGATATTGATCAGGCGGTTAAAGCAATCAAAAATGCGCTTGTTTTGTTTAGGAAATAAATATATGGATCTCTATCGTGATATCATTCTCGATTTGTATCGAAACCCGCACAATAAAGGGCGGCTCGCGACCGCGACACATTCGCGCCATGAAACCAACCCTACCTGCGGTGATGAGGTTAAGGTTGACCTTATTGTCGAGAATGGTGTGGTTCAAAACGTCACATTTGATGGTGTTGGTTGCGCCATTTCAGTGGCAGCATCTTCCCTTGTTACCGATGCCATCCAAGGAAAGAGTATCAAAAAAATACTTGGATATACAAAGGCCGATATTGACGAATGGTTCGGATTTAGCATAGTCTATACCCGAGAAAATTGTGCCATGCTTACACTAAAAGCAATACAAAAAGTGCTTTCAAATATATAATCGGTCTGTTCTATGGCCCTCATTGTAAAAAATCTCCATGTTTCAGTACAAGAAAAAGAGCTCCTTCACGGGGTGAGTTTTGACGTTCCAAAAGGTGAGGTCCATGTGATTATGGGTCCAAATGGGGGAGGGAAATCAACACTGGCAAATACGCTCATGGGCCACCCAAAATATACGATTACCGCAGGAACTATCGTGATTAATGGAGTCGACGTAACACATGCAAAGCCAGACGTACGCGCAAAACAGGGGTTATTTTTATCAATGCAATACCCTCCTGAAATTGAAGGTGTTGGTATTTCACATTTTTTACGCACTGCCAAAGAAGCACTCACTGGTGAGCGTATCGCGCCTCTTCCGTTTCACAAGGAATTGGTCGGTATAGCACAGACTCTTGGACTCTCCGATACCGTCCTTTCGCGATCAATCAACCATGGATTCTCGGGAGGTGAAAAGAAACGACTTGAGATGCTTCAGTTATTTACACTTAAGCCAACATACGCTATTCTTGACGAAACAGATTCCGGCCTTGATGTTGATGGGCTTCGAGTGGTAGGTGAGGCTATCCAACGATTTCGCACAAAAGATACCGGAGTAATCCTTATCACACATTATACTCGCATTCTCGAGTATGTAACACCTGATACGGTACACGTGCTTATCAACGGTAAGGTTGTCAAAACTGGCGGCCCGGAGCTTGCGAAAGAAATTGATACAAACGGTTATGGAGCTATCTAAATCATCGCATCCAAAAAAAGAACAAGTGATCGAGATGCTTGAAACGGTGTTTGATCCAGAACTCGGTGTTGATATATACTCCATGGGTCTTGTCTATGCAATTGATATAAAAAGTGATACTGTAATTGATATCCTTCTTACGTATACGACACCTCTTTGCCCCTCTGGAGAACAGATAAAAGAAGATATTGAAACGTCACTAAAAATGCTCGGGTTTGAAACGGTCAACATTACAGTTACCTTTGACCCGCCATGGAAGCCATCAGAAGAACTCCGTGTAGCTCTTGGTGTATAAAAGTGTATGAACCCAACCCACGAAATACATGTTTGTGATGGTCGTTCATGTCGCACGTTTGGTGGGCCAGATATTAAAGCACGCCTTGAAGAAGCGAACAAGAGTGGGATATTTCCAGAAGGGACTGAAATTTTTACCTCAGGCTGTCTTGGCCCATGTTCCACCGCCCCAAATATTATTGTTGATACTGAATTTATGCAAAACGTTGACCCGCAAACCGTTGTCGAGGATGCTGGTAAGCACCTCCATACTCCGCACGATGGTCACCATCATACAGACGAAAAACAGGTGTCACAGTCAGTAGACACGCCACCATCGAAAACAAAAATCTATGAAGATCCAGACATGCGGCAACCAACCACACGCACCGGTCTTTCTGCAGAAGATATTATGGCCGCGAATAATTTTCTAGGTGATCTTTAATGCATTTATATGTTATCGCGAGATATTCGTTTTTTCTTCATCGGCTTTCTCACATGTATTTTTGTTATCGTAATCGGTCTTAAGATTGTTCTCATCCGAGAAGACAGAGATATACGGAAACATGTTTTAGATATACCTCATACGGAAGAGTTTACGCTAAGTCCCACTGATGAATTGCGAAGGAGTGTTCTTCAAGAAGGTTTGCCGAGTGATATTTATATTTCTCAAATTAAGCGGTATAAAGTATTTTTTATAGATAACGAAGAACGCCTCCTTTTTGTTGACAGAACATACCGGTCAGATGAGCCTGAAACATTTATGGGCCTGCTCAAATTTGATGAAAACGAGGGATGGAAAAAATACATTGAAGTTCCGTTCCCATATACCATTCTCGATGTATGGCCAGAACAAATTCCGGGCACAGCAAATACAGCACTACACCTTCAGATAAAAAATAGTGATGTAGGCGCCGGGAGTGGAGAGGGGATCCTTATGGAGGTAGTACAAAGAGAACATGGATGGAACGTTGTACGATGTATGTATCACGCATCCGATATGGGCACTCAAAATGAATTTACAAAAGATAGCAAAGGCGTCTGGTTTCTAAATCAAGTAAGTAAAGAAACAGGAGATAATGATTCTACGCCAATAGACGTTTGTAACACCCCACCTAAAGTAACCATATATAACTAGGATACATATGATTGAGGATAATCCAGAAGCACAATTCGAAAGTCCGTCGGTTGGTATAAAACCAACAGGAAAAATCAGAAAGGTGATTGTCGACCGACCAGCCTGTATCGGGGCGCGATCATGTGTCCTCGTCGCACCGAAAACGTTCCAAATGGATGATGAGAACCTGGCATATGTCGTGAAGGAAAATTCGACCTACGAGGATGATGAGACGATTAAAATGGCAGCAGAGGCTTGTCCGGTTTTGGCAATTCACCTCTACGATGAAAACAATAAAAAATTATTCCCGGAAACCTAATTATCTTTTATGGAAAACACGCAAACACCATCACAACCGGCAATGGAAGGTAAGGAGGCAAAACCCTCAAAAAAGAAGTGGATAGTGCTCGGTATTCTTCTCGTGATAGTACTTGGACTTGGTATTGCTGGAGCAGTAGCATATCGGACACTTCTGTCCGCGCCTGTCGTTACGGCAACTGTCGAACCCCGTAACCTTGGTGTTGAAGTATACGTGAATGACGCTCTTGTATCTTCGTCAACGCCAATGAAAGAAGGGGACACTGTTGAAACGAAAATGGGTGGGAATGCTGTAGTAAAATTATTTGAAAGTTCCGTGATATTACTCGACATGAATACGAAAGTTGTGATCGAGTCTTTGAAGGAAGATAATATCCGGATTCGTCTAGAAGCAGGTCGTACCTGGCACGAAGTAAGTGGCATACACACTACCGGAAATTACCAGGTGACAGACGGCACATACACAGCCACGGTAAAAGGCACGGCGTTTGAAATGAGACAAGGTGGTGTAATTTTAACAGCTGAAGGCACGGTTGAGGTTGAAGGAAATGGCACAACGCTTTTAGTAAAAAGCGGAGAGGCGACTGAAATACAAAATAGTGTTTTGGTAAAACGTTCGGCCAACGCACAGGAAAAAGGAACATTAGCTGGTGGTTTGCAACAATCAGTGTCAGAACTCCAAAAGCTTCGTGATGAAGAAATCGCAAAGTATCCAAAGGTGCTTGAGATTGTGAAGGAGCGTTTTAATACCGACGAGGCAACAATTCGCCAAGCTCTCCTTGATGCGGATATTGGAAAATATGATGTTGATGCCGAGCTCGCGAAGTTTCCAATTAAGGTACCGGTGATTGCTCGTATCGCTGCCTTTACGAAAGAGATTCAGGAGCTCCAATTGCAGCGATCAGATTTACTAAAATAAGAAAGGCGCATAATATAAATAAGAGCCAGCATGGCTCTTATTTATATTATGATTTGAAGACTATTTTGTTATCCTTCACATCCACCGTCACATGAGAACTTTCAGTAATTGTTCCGGCCATCATATCCATCGCAAGGGGGTCAAGCACCTCGGTTTGAAGGGTACGCTTGAGTGGCCTTGCCCCAAGTTCTGCGTCATACCCTTTTTCTCCTAACCAATCTTTGGCTTTATCGGTAATCGTAAGGGTAATTTTTCGTTCTTTCAGACGTTCAATAATGTGAGCAAGCTGCAAATCGACAATATGGCGTATATGTTCTTTTCCAAGAGCATGGAAGACGATAATATCATCAACACGATTTAAAAACTCTGGGCGGAACTGATCACGAAGCGCGTCCATGACCTTTCCTTTCATCGTCTCTTCTTTTTTATGTGAATTTGATTTTTCAGACATATCACCAAACCCAAACTCACCACGCTTTCCAAGCTTCATAATGGTGTCTGAACCCACGTTACTCGTCATAATGATAACCGTATTTTTGAAGTTTACTTTTCGTCCCTTCGCGTCAGTCACGTGTCCGTCGTCAAGAATTTGGAGCATCACGTTAAATATATCTGGATGTGCTTTTTCAATTTCATCAAAGAGTACCACTGAAAATGGGCGTCGACGAATCTTTTCGGTCAATTGTCCACCATCATCATACCCAACATACCCGGGAGGGGAGCCGATCATCCGTGACACTGCGTGTTTCTCCATGAATTCACTCATATCAACCCGAACAAGCGCTTCTTCATCATTAAATAAGAAGTCAGCAAGGGCGCGAGCAAGTTCTGTTTTCCCAACCCCTGTTGGACCAAGAAAAATAAAAGAACCAATTGGACGTTTTTTTTCAGCAATACCTGCTCGCGAGCGTCGAATAGCATTTGAGACTGCCGCAATGGCTTCGTCTTGACCAATAACACGCTTTCGGAGTTCTTCTTCTAAATGAACAAGTTTTTTCATCTCATCTTGAAGCATTTTCGCCACAGGAATTTTCGTCCAACGCGATACGACCGCCGCGATATCTTCTTCGGTAATTTCCTCTTTGAGAATCGACCGACCCCTTTGAATATCCGCAAGTTTTTTTTCATCTTCTCGAATAGCTTCTTCAGTCACGGGAATATTACCATAGCGAATCTCAGCAACTTTTTGCAAATTACCATTACGTTCTTCAATTTCAGCTTCCTGTTTGAGCTTGTCAATGTTCTTTTTATGTTCCCGAATTTTACCAATAATTTCCTTTTCATTTTTCCAGTGCATTTCAAGCTCATTACTCTTTTCGCGAAGATTCTCTAACTCTTCTTTGAGTTTCGCAAAACGTTCTTTCGCGTCAGCATCTTTTTCTTTTTTCAAAGCACTCATTTCAATCTCAATTTTCATGATTTTACGTTTCATGGTATCAAGCTCGTCAGGCATTGACTCAATTTCCATGCGCAGGGCCGATGTGGCTTCATCAATCAAATCAATCGCTTTATCAGGCAGGAAGCGGTCGGTAATATATCGGCTTGAAAGTTCAACCGCGGCCACAATCGCTGAGTCGGTAATACGTACCCCATGATGTACCTCGTATTTTTCTTTCACCCCACGCAAAATAGCAATGGCATCATCAGTGGTTGGCTCAGTCACGAGTACTGGTTGAAATCTTCGCTCAAAGGCCGCATCTTTTTCAATGTGTTCACGGTATTCTTTTAAGGTGGTCGCGCCAACGGTATGCAGTTCTCCACGGGCGAGCGCGGGTTTGAGCATATTACTCGCGTCAACCGCGCCTTCGCTTGCGCCAGCACCAACAATGGTATGTAATTCATCAATAAACAAAATAATGCGACCATCAGATTCAATCACTTCTTTGAGGACTGCCTTAAATCGTTCTTCAAATTCACCACGGAATTTCGTACCCGCGACTAGTGAGCCAATATCAAGCCCAATCACTTCTTTTTGCTTTAAACTTTCCGGTACATCACCTTTCACAATGCGTTGCGCGAGCCCCTCAATAATCGCCGTTTTCCCAACGCCTGGTTCACCGATAAGCACAGGATTATTTTTGGTGCGGCGCGTGAGTACTTGCATCACCCGACGAATTTCATCATCACGCCCAATAACCGGATCGAGCTTTTCTCGTCGAGCAAGTTCAGTAAAATTCTTGCCGTATTTTTCCAATGCCTGATACTTACTTTCAGGGTTGGCTGAATCAACGCGTTGATTTCCGCGCACGGTCACAAGCGTTTTCAATACATCATCATAGTGCACACCTTGATTCCCAAGCGCTGAACTTATGGGATTTTTATTGCCTAAAAACGCAAGAAGTAAGTGCTCGACACTAATATATTCATCGCCCATCTTTTTTGATTCTTCGGCTGCACGCTCCAAAATATACATCATGGCTTGCCCCATAAGAATTTGACCGATACCGCCGGGCATTGGCCCTGGCACTCTTGGCATGGCCTGCATAAGCCCAGATATTGAGGTGCGGAGTTCTGGGATGTTGGCGTTTAGTTTTTTAAGCACTGAAATAACTACGCCTTCTTCCTCTTGAAGAAGTGAGGCAAATAGGTGCGGTGGTTCCACCTGCGGCTGCCCATGTTCGTGAGCAATATCAGAGGCGCGCTGAATGGCTTCTTGCGACTTTTGGGTAAAATTGTGAGGATTCATAGGAAATGGAGCAAAAGGAGAGAGGAGTATTATCACTCTCTATATACGAGTGCTAATACTATAGCATACTGGAAAACCCTGTCAAATTATGGTAGGCTTGGCTAAGATATCGCCACATAATGCCCTGTAACCTCTGTGCCAGAATCAATTCTTGGTGTTCGCATTGACACCTACACAAAGCCTCAGATACGAGAAACTATACGCTCTTTTTTTAATCACCCCGGGGGGCATATTATAACAACGCCCAACCCAGAAATGTTGGTGGCAGCCACAAGAGATTCTGTCTTTAAAGCGTGTCTGAATAAAGCAGACATAAACGTGTGCGATGGCAGAGGGGTGGAGCTGTTTGCCAAAGAACATGTTGAGCGTTTTCCAGGGGTCGACCTGCTTCTGATGCTTATAGAAGAATCAGCCCGCGCAAACAAAAAAGTTTTTTTGCTTGGCACAGGAAACGAACATGTGCTCAACAATGCCAAAAAGAATCTCGAAGCATTCGCACCTGGACTTATCATTTGTGGGGTACATCCTGGTGTTTCTTACACATACACGGTTTCGCGAGGTGTTGGAAACATTGCCCCGGGAACAAAAGAAGGGGAAGATGCGATGATCGATGCTATTATCGCGGCCGCGCCTGATGTGCTTGTTGTCGCGTTTAGTCACGGGAAACAAGAATTGTGGCTTACGGAACATCTGGGCGAGATGCCGAGTGTGTCTATTGGCATTGGGGTTGGCGGCTCACTCGACACCCTCTCAGGACGCTTACCGCGCGCACCGTTGTTTATGCGTACCATTGGCCTAGAGTGGCTGTGGCGACTCATGATAGAGCCGAAACGAATTGGACGTATTAGTACCGCGGTTATCATTTTTCCCATACTTGTCATGCTTGAACGATTTCGTATCATTAAACCATAATATGCTTTCTAAATCAGACCTCCTCTCACTTGAAAAACTCCACGACAAAAAAGGGCGTGATGTAGCCGGCACGTTTCTTATTGAGGGTGTCAAGGCCATTGAAGAGGCATTCGAACAACACATCGAGGTGTGCCGTGTTGTTGTTGATGAATCACGCCAAGCCGAGGCCGATAAACAAGTGCTTATCCGTACAGCCAAAGAAAAACACATTCCTGTGTTCGAAACAAGTAAAAGTAATTATAAACGTTTGTCAGACACCGCCACACCAGCCGGCATACTGGCCGAAGTACGCATGCCTAAATCCGACCTCTCCAGTATTACGCCGGGGCCAGTAATTGCTCTTGATCACATTACTGACCCAGGCAATATGGGAACAATCATTCGTACTGCCGATTGGTTTGGGGTTAAAAATATTCTAGTTTCAGAGGGATCGGTTGATGTGTACAACGAAAAAGTGGTACGCAGTACTATGGGTTCATTGCACCGCCTAACCATTGTCCGCGTCGAACACTTGCGCGACACGCTCGAAGAGATGCAAAAAAAGGGATACCAAGTGACTTCGTTTACTCTTGACGGTTCACCCCTTGAAACTTATACTCCGAATAAAAAAAGCATTCTCGTGTTTGGAAGCGAATCGCATGGGGTGTCAGATGATATCAAAAACATGTTTCCGAAACAGGTAACCATCCGAGGAGGGGAGCAGGCCGAATCTCTCAACGTTGCTGTGGCTGCCGGCATCGCTCTTCATCATATTCATAGTCACCTTACATAATGTTATGACACACGTTCGTACCCGCTTTGCCCCAAGTCCGACAGGGTTTGTCCATGTTGGTTCTTTACGTGCCGCCTTATACCCCTATTTATTCGCGAAAAAAAATAAAGGCACATTTATTGTACGTGTTGAAGATACTGATCAAGAACGTTTAGTTGAAGGTGCTGTCGAAAACATGGTAACCGTACTCGGTTGGGCCGGAATTACGATAGATGAAGGGCCAGTACTTGAGGGTAGTTCGCTTACGCAAAAGGGGAGTCATGGGCCTTATGTTCAATCTGAACGATTACCCCTATACGCAAAACATGCAAGGGAGCTTATTGAAAAAGGTGCCGCGTATTACGCCTTTGACACAGCTGACGAGCTCGAAGCCATGCGTAAACGCCAAGAACTTCTCAAGCTCCCTCCAAAATACGATCGCCTGAACATGCGAAACAGTTTTACGCTTGCCAAAGAAGAAGTGCAAAGTTTGGTCGAAAGTAACGTGCCTCATGTTGTGCGCTTACGCGTCCCTGAGCATGAGGATGTGTCATTTGATGATGTGGTTCGTGGCACGGTACATGTGAACACAAAAGAAATTGACGATCAGGTGCTCATGAAATCTGATGGGTTTCCAACGTATCATTTGGCGGTTGTAGTTGACGATCACGCAATGGGCATTACTCATGTCATTCGTGGAGAAGATTGGCTCCCATCAACCCCAAAGCATATTTTGTTATACAAAGCATTTGGTTGGGAAATACCAGTTCACGCGCACATGCCACTTTTGGTAAACACAGAACGTAAAAAATTATCGAAGCGCAATGGCGATGTGTCGGTTGAAAGCTATATTGAAAAAGGATATTTGCCAGAAGCTTTTGTGAACTTTTTGGCGTTTTTAGGTTGGAACCCTGGCACTGATCAAGAACTGTTTTCACACGATGAACTGATTGAAGCGTTTTCACTTGAACGTGTGCAAAACGCGCCTGCCGTATTTAATGTTGATAAGCTCAATTGGTATAACAAAGAATACATGAAGCGCCTATCACCTGAAGCACTTGTTGATTTAGCATATCCATTTTTTGTAAAGGCTGGACTATGCTCAGGCACAGATGAAAAACGTGACGAAGAAAAGGCACTCGTACTTCGTATGTTACCGATCGCGAAAGAGCGTGCCACAACCTTGGCCGACCTTCCAGAAATGGTTCGATTCCTTTTTGATAATACGATTACCTACGACCCCGCGCTTTTAGTGTGGAAAAAGAGCACCAAAGAAGACACTCTTGCCAAGCTCACAGCTTTGCAAACAGTATGCGCGACGATTGACACGCAATTTTGGGACAAAACCTCGCTTGAAGCTTCACTTATGCTTTGGATCAAAGACAGTGGTTTTAATAATGGTGACGTGCTTTGGCCAATGCGCGTGGCGCTTTCTGGTAAGGAACAGTCTCCTGGGCCATTTGATTTGGCCGGATTTTTAGGCAAAGAAAAAACTCTTGAACGGTTGAAACAGGCTATTGCTGCCTTGGGTGGGAAGGTATAGTTCCTTTGTGGGGCCAATACACTATGACAACCGTCGGAAAAATTGACTTGGCTGATTATAAAGAAATAGGAGAAATGCTCAGATATACTGTCATGACTTCTTTTAAAGATCTCTACCCTGAGACACTAAGAAAAGCCATTTCTGAAAAATACGATCCTGATGAATTCCTTATCCGTGCAGAAAAAACAAACTTTTTTATTGCAAAAGAAGGTGCTACTATTGTTGGCTGTATTGGACTTGAAGAAAATCGAGTGCGAACATTCTACGTTCATCCTGACTTTCAAGGTAAAGGTATCGGTCGTCTCCTTTATGCAACAATAGAAGAGATCGCACGTGAATATGGGCACAAAAGTTTGTATGTTGTGAGTAGTCCGTTAGGTATACCAATTTACGAACATTTCGGTTTTGTAAAAATAAAACCTGTAGAGAAAGAACGTGCGGGACAAAAATATGTAGACATGCTTATGGAGAAAATCTTTATATAGATAGGTACAAACCCGAGCCATGACGCTCGGGTTTGTTTTATGGTATACTTATTTTATATGATAGCTTGGGTTCGCCTTATTTCTGCAAGCCTTCTCGCACTCTCTTTGGTGGTCGGGGGTTTTTTTATTCACCCGTATATTGCCGAAAGTCAAACGAGCAACGAAACCGTTTCTCCTGAAGTGAAGGCACTCAACGATCGCATTGCCGAAAACCGAAAAAAAGTAGCTGAACTTGAAGCGTCTATCGCTGAAACCAATAAGCAAATTACCGTAAAACAGACACAGGCAGCGTCTCTAAAAAATCAGCTGGCTATTTTAGATGCACAACACGAATCTATTGAGCTCGATGTCAAACTCACCGAAGAAAAACTGGATACACTTAGCCTTGAACTCGAAGCACTGAATATAAGTATTGCGGAAAAAGAACGATCACTCGAACGACAAAAAACCATGATTGCCGAACTCATTCGCACCCTTTATTATGAAGAACAAAAAAGTGTTATTGAGGTGATGGCCGCGTATGACACATTTTCTGATTTTTATAACCGATTACACTATCTACAAACTGTTGATGAAGATTTAGGGCAAAGTTTGCGCGCTCTTCGGGTAACAAAAACTGAACTTGAGGCCAAAAAAACAGCCGTGAACGAGCGAAAACTATCGTACGAAGAAACAAAAAAGCGATTAGAAAATAAACGAAAAGATCTTGTGGAACAGCAGGGAGCGAAAGAGACGCTTCTCATACAAACACGCTCATCTGAGGCCACATATAAAACACTTCTTGGTAATTTGAAAAAACAATACCAAAGTATTGAAAATGAAATTGTAAGTACTGAACGGCAAATCCGCCAAAAATTAGATGAAGAAAAAAAATTAAAAGAAACAGCTACTGGGGCAGGGGATACGCTCTTTGCTTGGCCAACCCAAAGTCACTATATTACGGCCAAGTTTCGCGACCCGGCTTACCCTTACCGTCAAGTATTTGAACACAACGCGATTGATATTCGTTCGGGTCAGGGAACAGCCGTGCGTGCGGCTGGCTCAGGGTATATTGGTCGCGCGAAAACGTGCACCTCATCGTCGTGCTACGCGTACGTGATGATTCTCCATAGCGGCGGCTTATCAACGGTATACGGCCATTTAAGCAAGATTGTCGTGAAAGAAGATCAGTTTGTCACCAAAGGTGATATTATTGCCTATTCGGGCGGAACTCCAGGCACGGTTGGTGCTGGTCCGTTTGTGACGGGTCCACATCTTCATTTTGAGGTTCGTGAAGACGGCATCCCGGTCGATCCTGAAAAATATCTTCCCTAAAATAAGCAAAATCTTCATGTGGATAACTAATAGTTGACAGGAGAACACACGTTCTCCTATACTATTTTTATAAGCCACAAAGCGAGAAAGAGAATCAGCGGACTATACCTCAGCTGAACCTCTTTCTCGCCTATAAACCCACACCCATATGGACAATCGATATGAAGTGCGAAAAAAAGCGCTCGTGTCGTATTATCGCGAGCACCGCACCTTGCCGACATACGACGAACTGGCAGGGATATTCGGGGTACAGTCAAAAGGATCGTTGTATAAGTATATTGATCGATTTGTTGACGATGGGTTGGTTGGCAAAAGTAGCGGTGGTAAACTCATTCCAACAACGAAACTATACGGGTTACGTGTTCTCGGTACAGTGCAAGCTGGTTTCCCGACAGCCGCTGAAGAGCAAGACGTTGATACCATGAGCCTTGATGATTACCTCCTCGACCACCCTGACGCATCGTACATGCTCACTGTAAACGGAGACTCTATGATTGAAGCTGGTATTGTGGCAGGGGATTTAGTCGTTGTAGATCGTAAAAAAACACCAAAAGACGGAGATATTGTCATTGCCGAGGTAGACCACGAATGGACCATGAAATATCTTCTTCATCAAAACGGAAAAGCCTTTCTTCGCCCCGCGAACGTCAACTATCCAGACATTCACCCACACGACGAACTCAATATTGCTGGCGTTGTGACAAGCGTGATTCGTAAATACTCTTAACACCACCCATATGTCTGAACTTCTCGGGCGTTCCTTCCCAAACGCCATTCTTCATGTCGACGGTGACGCATTTTTTGCCTCATGCGAAGTGTCAGTAAACCACACATTAAAAGGGAAACCGGTTGTGGTTGGCAAAGAACGTGGTATTGCTGTAGCACTTACATACGAGGCCAAGCAGCTTGGCATCACTCGAGGTATGCCTATTGGTATGGTCAAACATATTTGCCCAAGTGCCATTATTTTGCCAGGAAACTACGAACTATACCACCAAATTTCACAGCGCTTATTTACCGTCATGCGCGAATATACCGACCTCGTAGAGCCATACAGCATTGACGAAGGATTTGCTGATATCACCGGGTTTCATAAAGCCAGAAACATGACATACGCTGAAATGGCTTCATCTATAAAAAAAGATATTGAGCGCTCACTTGGCCTTACGGTTTCAGTGGGCCTTGCACCCACAAAAGTGCTTGCTAAAATCGCCTCAAGACACAATAAACCTGATGGCCTCACCGTGATTCCACTCACACAAAAAAATGAATATCTTGCCAAAACTCCTGTCGAGGCAATTTGGGGTGTTGGACGAAATACAGCCATGTACATGCGCAGTTTAGGCATTACCACAGCACGAGAGTTTACGGCTAAACCTGAGTTATTCGTAGCCAAAAATTTTACTAAACCACACCAAGAGTTATGGCATGAGCTTCAGGGGGAGAAAATATATCAGGTCGATGCAACTGAAAAGACAAGTTACGCTTCAATCGCCAAAACACATACCTTTTATCCAACCTCTGACCGTGATGCCATTTTTCGCGAAGTAGTTCGTAATCTCGAAGGCGCATGTGAAAAAGCCCGCAAATATAAACTCGGTGCTGAGCGAGTAAGTATATTTCTCAAACGTCAAACATTTACTATGGATGCATTGGATGCGAAATGTGTACGAGCCTCAGCCTACCCCATTGACCTCGTTAATGTGATAAAACCCATGTTTGAGCGTCTTTTTGTCCCTGGCACGATATACCGCGCTACGGGCATTTCTTTAGGAAACCTAAAAGACGTGGCTCACCCACAACAATCATTATTTGAAAACCCAAATACCATTTCTCGTATGGAACGAATATACCAAGTTGTAGATACTCTTGGCGCTTCATTTGGACATGGTACCGTACGGTTGGGGAGTACACTCAATAAACATTCACGAATACGTACC
Organism: uncultured Gammaproteobacteria bacterium; assembly: GCA_964646505.1. Classification (GTDB taxonomy): domain Bacteria; phylum Patescibacteriota; class Patescibacteriia; order Magasanikbacterales; family UBA922; genus CAZQXB01. The sequence goes on along the minus strand of CAZYEQ010000011.1, from coordinate 1,916 downwards.
CCATCATTCGTTGGAGCACAGTCAACACTATCACTTCCTTTTTTACAAGAAATAACTATATAACATTTTGCATGGGGCAGTGTAGGGACAGTACAAGCATAGTCCGTACACTGCCTTTCAAGAAACGAACACGGTATGTCGCACAATATTTATACCTTATGTGTGCGTGTGGGGTAGGCGATGGTTGCAGAAAGTAACACATGCCAGCGCGTTTAATAATGGTCATAGAGAGTCTGTTTTATCTTTGAGCAAAACAAGATCATTGATATAAAAAAATCTAAATTAAAATAGAATTAAAATGGTAAAAATTTTTATAGCGCAAATCGTAGAATGAATCTTAACATTACACAAAAAAAAACGCCTATAAAAGCCGTTCAAAAAATAAAGATAAAAAGAGGTATCTACATACCCCTCAATTTGTCCTAGGCCATTTAAATGCGTCGTTTTATATGCTGTATGGCTACGTGATGGCGTTTTTTACTTGCTGACTATGGTTATTCAATACATGGATGCAGAACAATAAAAAAATACAAAAAACTCAATAAACAAGCATATAAAAATAATAAATATGTAACGACCAAACATAAGCCGAATCATTGGAATAACTGGGCTATACACGAGAGAAGGTCACACAATACCAAACACACGCTACGTTGGCGCACACTAAAGTACAGGGCTGTTCTACCTATATAGTATGTCTAATAATATACATTGTGCGACATACTATCTATCAAACCTCGGCATTGGCCATACCACAGTGTAACCTTTGCGCACGTACGTCCCCCTCCTCTAGAAAAAGATACAGAAACAAAAAAGCGTCTAGAGGTGGGGCTACATGGTGAAAAAATACCATTGTGCTCTTCATCTCTAAACGCCCTCCTGTTTATCGTCGCCCTTGAGTTGGACGTGGCATGTGGCCCCGCACGTCATTGCTAGCTTTCACGGTTGCGCCGTCACCCTGTTTGGCAGAAGGCTTTCCCTTTTTTTTCTTTTTTGCTCGATGCTGATGATCGGGTGCGGTCCACACCGCTGGCCTTTCGTCCACTTGTGCTTGATCGCCCACAGGCGAAATTCCCTTACTCCTTTCATCCAAAGTTGGAAACTTTTTTTTAGTGTCCGCCTCTCTCCGTGCTCGCTCTGACTCCCTTGCCAAATCCTCCGGCCGCACAAAGAGTCTCTGCGTGTCTGTGTTGTTTGCACTACTCACGATAAAAATCCTACAAAAAAACACACCAGATGTCAAATGGTGTATTTTTATGACTGGAGTTTCATTCTACGCCTTTAACCACCTTGAAAACGCCTCAAACGTGTACGGCCTTCCCAAAAAATCCCCGAGGATGGTTGAAGCCGGTTTTGTGCCTCCTGGAGCTAAAATAGTATCTCTATACCTGTGAGCAAGTTCTTTGTTCAGCAAACCCTTCTCTTCAAAAATCGATGTCATGTCTTTCGCTAAAGCCAGCGACCAGAGATACGTGTAGTAAATCGCTGAATACCCCGTTAAATGACCGAAACACAAATCAAAGCGGGTTCCTTCGTGAAATGGCACCACAGAGTACTTTTTTTGCAACTCTTTTAAGAAGGAATCGTTTGAAGTATCAGGAGTATATGCCAAGTGGTATTGTAGCGAAATATTCGCCTGAAATACTTGTGTCGTTGCAAAAAGACCTTTTCCCCATTCTTGCGCTTGTTTTAGATTGCTCACAAGTTCTGCAGAAATGACCTCTTTGGTATCAGAAGTTATCGCAAACGTCGACAGCACTTCGTAAGAAGTCGCCCATGTTTCAAACAGCTGCGATGGTACCTCAACAAAATCCCATTCGGTACGTACCCCAGACTGTGGCACAAACTCTGCCTGACCACCACACATGGAATGAATAAGATGTCCAAACTCATGAAAAAATGTTTTGACTTCATCG
>CAZYEQ010000010.1:15812-21715 GCA_964646505.1 uncultured Gammaproteobacteria bacterium | reverse complement strand
GGCATTTTGTCAATACCCACCTCCCGTTTTTTAGGAGTAAAAAACTACCACCGAAACTCGCCACGTTTTACAAGCTCGGCAAAGCGAATAATGTTGTATGAAATAAACTCATTTTCAATCGTTCCGTCGAGGGCCATTTCAACTGCTTGGTGAAACGGCACAAAATGTGGTTCAGTAATTTCTCCATCTTCTTGTGGCAAGGGCGAAGGGTAAATATTTTTCGCGGCAAATACAAACACATCCCAAAGCAGCGTGTTACTTGGTGATTTTTGATGGATGCGCTTCATGGTTTTAGCAGCATACCCTGTTTCTTCGCGTAGCTCCCGCATGGCTGCTTTTTTTGGGGTATCACCTTTTTTATCCATGCGCCCACCTGGTAAAAACCACACCGGGTGTTTTGAACGGTGGCGCTGTTCTTTGATAAGAAGAATGTCCCCATGATCGTTAAAAGCAAGCACGCTTACGCTCGCTGGTCGCACGCAGTATTCAAAAACTGTTTTTTTGCCACTTGAAAATTCAACGTCACGCTCTTTAATAGAAAAAATACGCCCACGGTACATGGTTCGTTCTTTGCCAATTTTTTTAATACGGCGTTTTTGCATATTACGCAATGCTTCCAACTGTCACAAGGAAAAAAATACCGACAGCGTTCGCAAGGAAGGTGATAGGTGAGAGAAAGCGCAATTGTACACCCGCGAGGCCAAATAATGCAACCCCCAGTTCATCAGGGAGGGGCGATGAGATGATTACAACCCCGCATATGGGAAGAAGCCATCGAAGCCATGGTTTTTGCAAAAATAAGATGAACCGTTTTATTTTTTTTGAGGAAAAAATACGATTTCCCAAAAGGTGCAGTTCCCCAAATAAACGATTCCGAAAAAAACGGTATAAAAGAAGATCGGAGAGCATGGCACCCAACCCACCAAGTATGGCCGTTGGGAGTGGGGCAAGTGTGCCGCCAAGTTCGACAAACATGAATGAAGAAATGGCTGACGTAAGGGCGGTGGAAAAGAAAAAACCATTAATGAGTGCGCCGACGTATCCCAATGGTGACAGACGAAAAGCCGCTTCGTGGAGCACGCCAGATAGGAATAAGATAACGCCAACAAAGATCGAAAAGAAAAAAAGCGTTGTGTGTATATAGGGGAACGGTGGTTTTGCTACCATAGAAATGAAAAATCTCGCCAAAGCGAGACTTTACTGGTCTAGCGATATCGGAGACCAACTTTTTTACCGGCATGTTTTTTTCTTTTCTTAAGCGCCTGCTTTTTTTTCTTGTACATAGAAGAAATTATAATGTAAGTATAGCACAAAATAAGCGTTTTGTCAATAGAGTTTTACACGGGTTCGAGCACGACAAGCCCCTCAATGTGCGGTGTACATGGAAAAAAATTATACAATCGATAAAATACTGGGCGATAGCATTCGGAAAGTAGCGCAAGATCTCGCGCCTGCGTGTCGAGTCCGCATGAAAGGTATATAACGCGCGGTGGTTTTTTAAGAAGTATGCGTGAAATAACTTTTGGGTGGAGCCCTGCGCGGGGAGGGTCAACAATAAGTACTGCATCGCTTGAAATTGATTCGGTGGCGAATTCAGCAGGCACACCCTGGATACGAGCATGCGTAAGGTTATTGGCCCGAGCGTTTTTGGTGGCAAAGTGAATGGCATCTTCGTTGCTTTCAACCAAGGTGAGGGATTCGCGGTGTTGCGAAATAGGAATACCAATGGCGCCTACGCCCGAGTAAAAATCAAGCAGCGCATCTTTTGGTGAAGTAAAAGTGGCAATATCCGTGAGTGCCGCATCAAACACCGGCAAGTTAATTTGGAAAAAACTAAATATACCAAACGTGAGTTTGCTTCCTTTGATAGTGGCTGTAAGTGTGTTTTCACCGGTGTGGTAGAGGAGCTCTGTTGGTACAGACGCGGGTGATTTGTGGGTTGAATAATATAATTCGAAACCCAAACACCCGTCGGTAAGAGCGGGGTGGGTAGGAAAGGTGAGCTTATCTGTAATAAACAGGGCAGCAATGGATTTTCCTTCACCATTACTGCGAACAATCAGTGCTTTAAGACTCCGCAGGGGGATATCCATTTCACGAATCCATGTAAGGATATGTTTGGCTGTGGTATTAATGACTTCTTCACAAAGAACAGAGCCATCAACCGGTATTTTTACTTTGGTGCCTCGAGCAAAGAATGCTAAAGAAATTTGACCCCCTTTGTCGACCACAAAACTAAACTCCATTTTATTTCGATACCCAGTCACTTTTTCACTTTTAGTGATAGGTAGGGCGTCGGGTGAAAGAATAAGATTACCAAGTTTACTATATGTTTCGGCCGCAATGTGTTGTTTGTATCGAAGTTCGGCCTCGGGCGACATGATTTGCCACGGGCTAGTGGAAAGAAAGTTTTTTTCGTACGGCTCTTGGCGGTCAGGTGAGGCGGTCAGGATAGTTGTGGCGATACCCTCTATAACCCCTTTCCGTTTTGATGCAATATCGAATTCTACGGTTTCACCCGGAAGCGCGTTCCAAATAAAAGCAGTGTGCCCATCAACATGGGCGAGTCCCTGGCCCCCAAACACAAGTTTTTCGATATGTGCCTTAGGCATACGCATTATTGAGCTTGTTCCGTATGTACCGAGTTTTTGTCCGCTTCTATATTTTTATGTTCATCTTCTTCAAGATGTTTTTTCGCGTTATCTGGGATTTGTTTCAGAATGTCATCAATGTTTTCGGTAAGTGCGCCGTAGCTTATCGCAATCTTGTCTCCGGTTTGAAAAATGTAACGGTTGATCGATAAGCTTCGTGTGCCATTCACAAAAAACTTTAACGAATGGTCGGCATCAGCGCAGTATTCTGTGTTTTGCACTGTTATGCATGAGTCAGACACTGTCACACCAACAGAAGAAAGGGCGTATCCTAAGGTGAGCCCTTCTTTGTGGCGGTGAATGACGGTGCCAGTGTCATACGTTTTAACGTATTCACTGGTGGTTGTTTCGGGCAGGGTAATTTTCTTTCCATTAACCATAATAAGGAGATCAGCGCTCGTGTGCGCGAATGCCGCGTTTGTGAAATCGCTGTCGGTTAATTCCTTTTGGGGAACTTGTTGAAGCGCCGCGTCAATGAGTGATTTGAATTCGGCGAGTGATTGCGGAGATTCGATAAGCGTGCCGTTGAGAAAAAATGTCGGTGTCCCTTGAATGTTGGCTGCATATCCGCTTTTTTGGTCGGCAGAAATTTTTTCGCTGAGTGTGTCATCGTCTAGGTCGGTTGCGAATTGATCACCGTTCAAACCTAATGCCTCAGCATATTGCCGAAATAAATCGCGGGCGTTTTTGGCCTCACTCCACGCGCGTTGTTCATCGTATAACTTGTCATGCATTTCCCAAAACTTTCCTTGTTTCCCAGCAGCTTCGGCCGCGAGTGCTCCTAAAAAAGCGTTGCGATGGATTTGTGTTAAAGGAAAGTGACGAAACGCAAAAACGATATTCGGACCATAGATGTCGGTAATGCTTTTTACCATTGTGTGATATGCGGCGCAGGCAGGACATTGAAAATCTCCATATTCAATCAGGGTCACTCCGGCTGATGGATTTCCTTTTGTCCAATCAGTTGACACAATACGATCGGTCGGCAGGTCGACTGCCGATTGCCCACCACGCGCGACACCAATAATAATGGCAATCATGGCAATCGCGGACAGTGCAATAACAAGTGTGGTTTTTTTCATATAGTATAGATATATTATATTCCTCGTGTTCCGAGTTGGGTTACTTTTTCTAAAAAACGTGATCGCTGTTCTGGGGTGCTCGCGGGAATGTTTTGAAATAGGGTGCGACGGACTGGGCCAAATCCACAGAACATGAGTGTGCCGTATTTGAGTGCTTTCCAAAACGCGTCGAATCCAAGGGTGCTGGTGAGTATCCACGGGCCACCCTGGGTGTAAATCACACGAGCGCTTCTTCCTTTGAGAAGGCGTACGGGTAATGGCATCATGGATTTTTCTTTATATTTGTAGCCAAACCCAGGGGTGAGTACGCGGTCAAAGTATCCTTTTAAGAGGGCTGGGGTCGAAAGCCACCAAACTGGCGTGACGATTACAAGGTGATTTGCTTCCTGAATACGCTTCTGTTCTTCTTGTAAACAGGGCTCAAGAATGTTGTCACGGTACCCTGTTTTTAAAATAGGGTCAAATGGCAAGTCTTTGAGATAAGTGACTGTAACCGTGTGTCCAGCCTCTTTTGCCCCTCTTTCGTAGACCTCGGTAATAGCGTGAGTAAACGCATTTGGTTTGGGGTTACCATCTATAATGTGAATGATTTTTTTCCGCATAGGTCGAGAGTTAAAAATAGTGGACAAAATGGTAAGGCGCTTCGGGCATACTACGCTCTGTTTTTGTTATTCTTGTCGCATAGCGACAATAGGGTCAAGTTCGGCGGCTTTTCGAGCTGGGTAGATGCCGAAAAGAAGTCCGACGGCAAATGAAAAGCCGGTACCTAGTATAATCGAGAACAGTGAGATATGAAACTCCCAAGAAAAATGAAGGGCGTGGGCAACAACGGCAATGAGAAATGACACGAGCATGCCAAGAGTCATGCCGACAACACCGCCTATAAGTGTAATACACACGGCCTCGGTTAAAAATTGCATGAGGATGTGTTTTTTTGTGGCTCCGGCGGCTTTGCGCAGGCCAATTTCAAACGTACGTTCAATGACTGATACATACATAACATCCATAATGCCAACACCTCCAACTCCGAGTGAAATGGCAGCGAGCGCGATAAGGAGCCATGTGATGCCAGTAAAAATAGTGTCCACGATGGCAATCGATTCGGCCATGGTGGTTACCGCAAAATCATCTTTGTCAGGGTTTATAATATCGTGCCGCTCTCGTAAAAGAGCACGCATCTCTTCGGCAGTCGCTTCGCTTTTGGCATTATCTTTTACCTGAGAGGTAATCCATGATACATGGTCGACGTTCATGATTTTTTTCTGCACCGTGCGAAGCGGAACAAACACCACATCATCAAAGCTAAAAAAACCACCACCACCGCGTTCGGCCATGACCCCAACCACGCGGTAACTTTTTTTATTAAGGCTCACCGTTTGATCAAGCGGGTTCTCGTTGCCAAATAAATCCTCGGCGATCTTGTACCCAAGCACAATAATTTGCGCGGCACCGCGTTCTTCATCTTCTGTAAAAAAATGACCGCCAGCAATTTTTCCCGTATCAATATCCGCGTATTCCGCTGTAACACCAAAGAGCGTTGGTCGTTTGGTTTCAGTAGCGTATGAGAGTGTGGCCTGACTGGTGATAGCCGCGTACGCGGTTTTAATATTTGATAATTTTTGAATGGCTTTGGCGTCGTCGTAGGTAAGTGTGGTGATGGTTACGCCTCGGGCTTGTCCGCCAGCATTTTGACGCGACTGTTTGCCCGTGTCGGGGATTTTAATTTCTGTCTGAATCCAGTTGTTGCCGAACGATGAAATTTCCCCAAGAACGAGTCCTTTTACTCCGGCCCCAGCCGAAAGCACGATTATGACCATGGCAATACCAATCATGACCCCGAAGACGGTTAAAAAGACGCGTGAACGGTTTTTTTTCATGGTACTTAACGCGATTGCAATTGATGTGCGAACATTATTCATAACGCAGTGCCTCAATAGGAGAAAGCTTGGCTGCCTGACGGGCGGGGATTGTACCAAAAATCACGCCAATTGCTCCGGACACAAGAATACCGGTGAGGAGCGACGTAGGAGAGATAATGAACGCATACTCATACCCAAGCGCGTTCACAATGCGTGAAATAATGTAGGAAAGCGTAATGCCACCAACCGCGCCAATACTTCCCCCGATCAGTGACAAAAAGACGCTCTCAAAAAGAAATTGTCGTCCAACA
>CAZYEQ010000010.1:13056-15802 GCA_964646505.1 uncultured Gammaproteobacteria bacterium | reverse complement strand
TTTGGTTTTTTCTTTCACCGCGATAAGCATGATATTCATAATACCAACCCCTCCCACAAACAACGATACACCAGCGACTGCTACCAGAAAAAACTTAATGGCGTTCGTAACGGTGGTAAGTGTTTTTAACACATCGGCAATGTTGCGGATAGAAAAATCTTCGTCATCGTGACGTTCAATAAGAAGGGCTTTGATTTCTTCTGTCGTTTGTTCAATGTTTGTTTCGTCATCCACGCGCAAACGAATAAATGAAACATGTGAAACACCAAGCAAATCTTTTTGCGCGTTTTTTAAGGGAATAAGCACGTCTTGATCGGGATTTTCAAAGCCCGTTGAACCTTTGGCTTCTAACACGCCGATAATATGAAATTGTTTTCGTTTCAGTTTTACATATTGCCCGACGGGGTTTTGGTTACCGAAAATATCTTCGGCAATTTGGTGACCAAGTACCATGACCGATTCTCCATTTTCTTCCTCACCTTCGTCGAAAAAACGACCATTGGCAACCGCGATACGTTCAACGTCGGGATACGTGTGTGTGGTGCCGGTATAGGTAACATTACGCTCAAAGTTTTCCCATGTTACAGTGTCATTGCCTGAAATATATCCATTGACACTTGTGACATGATGAACGTCAGGGCTTTCGATAATGGCCTTCATGTCGTGTTCCGTAAGTGTGGTAATTACAATACCGAGCGCGGCAGCAGGGGGCTCATCTTCATTTGAGGCGCCAGGCAAAATGGCCATCATGTTGGTTCCTTTTTTTTCAAATTGTGAGGTGATAAGGCTTTGCGCTCCAGCGCCGAGCGAGGTTACTAAAATAACCGCTCCAACACCAATAATAAGTCCAAGCATGGTGAGAAGAGAGCGTCGTTTGTTCGTTTTGAGACTTGCTCCCGCGATGCGAAACGTATCAATGACACGCATATTATTTTTTGAGTTCCCCGTCTTTGGCAAAGCGACGATCTTTGACGAGAGTGTCTCCGACAATATGTCCATCTTTAAGCTGTACGATGCGTTTCGCGTGTTTTGCCGTATCAAGCTCGTGTGTCACCATAATAATGGTGTGTCCGTTGGCATTTAATTCTTGCAAAATTGCCAAAATTTGGTTTCCAGATTTTGAATCAAGGTTTCCGGTAGGTTCATCGGCAAAAATGACATCCGGGTTATTCACGAGCGCGCGCGCAATGGCCACCCGTTGTTTTTCACCACCAGAAAGTTGGTTTGATAAATGGTCGCGTCGGTGCGCTAGCCCCACAGCCGTAATTGCTTTTTCAATGAGCGTAGCGGGGTTGTCTTTGTTTGATTCAGCGTACAGAAGTGGGAGGCGAACATTGTCGTCAACGCTCGTGCGTGGAAGGAGATTGAATGATTGAAACACAAATCCGACGGAATGGTTGCGGATATGCGCCAAGTCGTCATCTGTTTTTTTACTCACATCTTCACCATGAAACAGGTACGTTCCAGACGTGGGGGAATCAAGAAAGCTTAAAATGTGCATGAGTGTTGATTTTCCCGAGCCAGACGGTCCCATGATCGCCACAAATTCTCCCTCAGTAATTGCCAACGAAATCCCGTGAAGAATCGGGGTTTCAACATCACCGGTCACGTATGTTTTCTTGATATCACGAATATCAATAAGAGACATACGGGTATGTGTTATTCCTCTTTAAGAAAAGTTACCACCTCTTCGTTTCCTGTAAGTCCTTTGGTCACTTCAATTTTACCGCCGTCACCGCGAATGCCTGTGCTCACTTCCACCTTCGTGAACAACCCTTTTTCTTTATTGGTAACGACACGAATGAGTTTTTTATCATTCTCAGACAAAATAGCACGCTGTGGTACCACAAGCACATCTTCTTTGGTGTCGGTGACCATTTTGACGTTGGCAGTCATGCCAGGGCGCACATCAAAGCCGGAAAGAGGGTCAAACACAACGGTTGTTTTGTAGTACACCACTCCAGAAATTTCAGTTTGCGCGGGGTCGATAGCTGTTACTTTACCAGTAAACGGTACGGCATCGCCAAACGCGTCGAACGTAATTTTTGCCTCGTCGCCAACAGACAGTTTCGCAATATCTGATTCTGAGACATCGACTTTAATGTGTAAACTTGCGGAACGGAGTGTGGCTGCAGCTTGGTTTGGGGCCACAATGTCGCCCGGATCAATGTCGAGTCCCGCGAGCACTCCATCGGTTACAGCCACTAACTTGGTTTTATCGAATTCTTTTTGTGAAGAAATAAGGCCAGCACTTTGACGAAGTACGTCAGCGCGTAAACTTGCTATGTCAACCTCACGTGGCGGCGCGACAAGGCGAGCGTGCGCAGCTTCTGCCTGAGCAACAGCCGCGTTTTGAATTTGCACATTCGTGTCAGCCACCTGATAGGTGATATCTTTTTCTTTTTGCGCGTTATCTAAATCACGTTTCGCTTGGTCGTACGCAAGTTGGGTGTTTGTTAAGCTGGTTTTAGCGGTTTCAATACCTTGTTCACTCGCAGTCACCGCCTTAATTGATGTATTCACACTGGTTTGGGCAGTGTTCACAGCGGTTTTTAAGGTATCAAGTTCGGTTTGTGTGAACGAATCAAAAGGCGATGTAGCTGAAAGGACTACTGAAACTGTGCTCAAGAGTTCGTTCATATCGTCGAGCGCGTCTTTTACAACCACAATCGCTGTGTTTATTTTTGCCTGTTCGCTATTCGAAAGAATAGTTTGGGTGGCGTTTTGTGTTTTCGGCATTGCGCCG
>CAZYEQ010000010.1:11248-13046 GCA_964646505.1 uncultured Gammaproteobacteria bacterium | reverse complement strand
TTCGACTGTCCTTCTTTAGCAAGAGAGTAGAGTTGATTTGCTTTTGATAAAGCCTGAATGTTTTTTGACGATAAGTTTTTTTCAAATTCATTGTTTGCCTGGGTGTTGTCGATACCGAGCACGTTATCGGATGCTACGAGCGCGTCTTGCATTACTGGATACGTGGCACGCAGAGCGTTCAATGCGTCGGCATAGGCATTGGCGACAATTAAACTCGTACCCTGATTCCGCGCAAATTTAAGGTTAGATTCAGCGGTGTTCGCGCTCGTTTCCGCGGTTTGCACTTTGGCATCGGCTTGGAGTTTTAACCGTGCCGCGTCTGCCACTGCTTGGTCACGGGTTGCTTTGGCGCGCTCAACACTCGCGAGTGATTCTTGAATTTGTTCCGGGCTCACTCCAACGATTTTGCTATTAAGGTTTGCCTGCGCTCCGGCGAGTAATGCTTGCGCCTGGCGAAGTGATTGTAACTGTACGGTACTTTCAAGTTCAGCAATAACGTCACCTGTTTTGAGAGGGTCACCAATTTTTTTGTATACCCGTGCCACTTTTCCGCTGGTTTCAAATCCATAGTGAAGGTCGGTTTCAGCTTGCACAGAACCGGTTTCTTCCACTGATTGAATAAGCGTTGTGCGCTCAACCGGTGATGTAGAAAATTCTTTAGGAGTATTTTTTCCACCTTTGGCCGCAAGTGCCACTCCTCCAACAGCTACAACGGCAATAATAATGGTGAGAATAACATGTGATTTTACGAACGTGATAAGGCGATTCATAGAATATATTAGGTATACACACTATACTATAGATTAGGTTATTTTTGCAGAGGGGAGAGGAGCTTTTTTTGTAACGAGAAATAGGTTTCCATTTCTTCGTCTGAAAAAGCGTGGAACATGCTGGTAAACACTACGAGCTGCTCTGATTTTAGCGTTTTTACGAGTTTTGTACCGTTTTCCGTAAGAAATATATGCATGACCCGACGGTCTTCTGTGCTTTCTTTTCGCTCTGTATAGCCTTTTTCTACGATTGAGGTGACTATTTGGGTGGCCGCGCTACTTGTGGTACCTAGGATGTGAGCGATGTCTTTAATGCTTAACCCCGGCTCTTCGTGAATATGGAAGAGCACCAGCCATTCCACTGGCGTAATGCCATGTTTCTCAAAAATTGGGTGAATTTGGCTAAATAGAGCCTTTTTCATTTTATGCAATGAGCCTAAAAACTCGGTGATGCGTTCTAAGCGGTTCATGGAGGTAAATTATATTAGGTACTTATTATTTTAGGTTGTTATGGGGTTGGTGTCAAGGTGTTACTATTTTTTTGAATTATAGCTTGACAAAAATAAAAACCAATGCTATTATCTCATGTTGATTTGGCCGGATTTCACCGGACAACAACACTCCCGAAAAGGGAAAAGGAGATGTGATGCAAGAGATTGTGTTCTCGAGGATTGTTCAGGACGCGCTTCAGTTCATTCACCAGCTCATGGCCGGTACCGCCCCTGGGGTTCCCGACGCGAACGATCCCGAGCGCCGCATTGGGCTGATCACACCACATTGGGGCCACTATCCCTTTTTCAGTAGGGTGGTGGTCGGCGACGCGCGGGTACTGCAGGCGCATTCACCGGTGTCCCACACTCCCGAGCCTCGTGAGTTGGGCGACGACGACTTCCCTGATGACGACCAGCCCTGGGAGTGCCCGGAGTGGTTCGCGTACGGTCGCAGCGTCGACTTTTTCCATGACAACCACAAGGTCGCCTCGGTGCATTTTTACTCGTTCGGGCTTACGGCCGAGTACGACGACGGTC
>CAZYEQ010000010.1:1475-11238 GCA_964646505.1 uncultured Gammaproteobacteria bacterium | reverse complement strand
CGTGGCGCATCTGTGGCGTGAGTTACTCGGTTCATGGCTCATCGCCCACCATGCAGCCTGGTGGTGATGTGACCGAGAACCTCCCTTGGGATTTGCGCGAGTACGTCTTTCCGGACGTTCGTGCGGTGTCCACCGACCGCGGCCCATACTGGTGTCGGTGAGCGCACACCATTCAGAAAAGTCGACTACGCTATATGTCGACAGGCCTACTCTCGTAGGCCAATCGTCCCGTCGAGCGTCCTGCTCCGGGCACGTGCGTGCGGCTTTTTACGATCACGTGGAAAACCGCCGAAGGTTTTGGGAAGTATTTATTCACTTCCCTTTCCAAATATTATTTCTATTCTTCTTATAGAAGTGGTTGAGGAAAAAAGATTGTTGAATGAGGTGCTGAGGTGGGGCTACTCATAAATTTTGTAAAGGACTATCTAATTCAAATCGGTGTTTGACCTATTGGAACTACTCCAAAACGCTTATAAACCACGCTTTTTCATGCGTTGTGACAACTCGAAAAAATGGTAAAAAGTCACATGGATTTCTGATTCTGGGAGTCCTTCCGGGTGTGTTTCTCTAAAATCGGCAGACGATATCACTTTCTTTTTGGCGTAATCCGAGGTAACCCATGGTGACCATGCGAGCATAGCAAGTATTGCCACAGCAATGATCAGGATTTTTCTTTTGTTGGGTACTCGGCAAATCGTCGGCGAAGAATGCGGTACGAATACTCCATAGGCCATAAATAAATTTATACAGGTTTGTTTATTTATTGTTTTTTTTCGAGTGTATTGAGAGGGAGCAGTTCATTTGTCGCCGGCCTATAGTCAAACATCGGGGTACGGTCATTTCTATTTTTTATATTGTAGAAATGGATGGCAGTTTTTTGTGATGCCATATCGTGCTCCCATGGATATATGCGGAAGGTGTCTGCGAGTTTTTTCATAAAAAAGTACCCACTGCGAGCAGATAGTTGGTATGTAAATCCGCCGTCCAGGCTAGGAAATTTTTCAATGTAATATGTAGTATGAGGGCTGGAAATTTTTATATATTCTATTCTGGTAAAAAATCCCTGAAGTTGAAAAGAAAAAAAGAGAATACCTGCACAACCAAGTAGCACAATGGTCGCTACACCTTTAACCGTGTTAGACAGTGTCGATTTCTTTCTCCAAACTCTCCATAAGAAATAGAAAAGAATGGTGACGAAAAAGATTTGTTCTGTCCAACCAAACGCATCATGTAGTGGGGGAATACAGATGGCGCTACATGTAAGGTTGAGCCACCAAAAGACGCGCAGTGTAAGGAGGAATAGAATAATGAATATTAGGGTGTTTTTTGTTTTTGCTTGCATAGGTGTGTTTTTAAGAATGAAATGGCGGTTCAAACATGGCTATGTAAGATGTTCGGGCCGCATATCCAGTGTTATATGATGTACATGTTTTCCTTTGATTTGCGATAGTAAATCGCTCTTACAAAAGAAAGATCCGATTTTGTTTTTCCGTTTTGGGGGAGGGAGGGGGGAATTAAAGGGATGAATACCCCCCCCGCGAACACCCAGTAATTTTGAATGCTTAGCTTGTGATTTAAGTAAAAATTGGGTGTTTGTGGATAACTATTGACTTTTATTTACTTATGTGATATATTATGGATGTTAGCTGGAAACAGCTTGACAATGATTTTAAAGCTTAGGGGCTCCTGAAAAGGAGTCCCTTTTGCTTTTTGGGGGTGTAATTTCCTTTTTCCAGCAAATGAAATTTTTTATCTTTTGTATATCAAAAATAAATAAACCTTTTTTTTGCAAATTATTTAATTCAGCCGACACTCTCCTGGCTGTAGCAAAAAGTAGTACTTTTTTTCCATCATCAAGTAGTCGCTCTACGGGTTCAGCAAAATCACTATCTCCACTCCATAAAACAAATGTGTCAACACTATTTCTCTCGTGATCAAGCAGGATGTCTCTCCCCATTTCTACATCGAAATTACATTTTCTATCCTCAATTGTGTATATACCTCGTTTATTCATCTCTTCAAATTTTTTATTCAGGTATTCAATGGTAGCAACATCGTATAGACGTATAAGAGCGGCTCGTATGAAACTATTAAGTATCGATGTCGACTGTCTAGAGATACTTGATGCGTCAATAGGGATACTCATGATTTTTACTGGTTTTGTTCGCACATCATATTTCTGTGAAATAAGTGTCTTTATAAAATTTTCTGAGTCTTGGTCACCGACAAGTTGACCAACATAAAATTTTGTCTTCCCAATATTATCAAATGACTTTAAAAACTGTATTAGACGTTTTGTATCTATATGCCATCCAAGCTTATCTGCCCATGGTCGTACATTCGCATAATCAATGTATGTGTTAAATGTGCCGTATAATAGTATTTCCAGTTGAGCAACAACATCTTGGTTGAGATTATGCAATTGAGAGATTCGTTTTGTGAAAGGTTTGAACATATACTAGTTATGGTTATTTTCTTCTACATCATCATTTGTAATACAGTACTTACTTGCAAAATCATTTAAGAGTTCCCTTGCGGTTTTTAACTCCCCGTCCATGACAGCCATCTCGGTTTTTGGTGTTCTAGGTAGTGTCAGAGATAAACCACCAGGAAAATTGAAGGACATAGTCTGCTCAGGAGATGAGGGGGTTCTAGCTTCATTCCGCTTAGTGGTTGACTCTGAATGTTCAACTTTTGTCGTGTCTATTTCTAAATCTTGGACCTTAGCTCGCAGCACGCCATTTTTTAATAGACCAACAAACTCAAACGTTGTTGTAAAGATACTCACTACTTCCTTTGTTGCCACTTCACTTACTCCTTCTCTGATCAGGATGCTATATAGCATGGTTGGAAGAGATTGTCCTTTGTATTGCTCAAATAGTTTCTCAAACAAACGAGGTTTTAATGCTGCGCCGATTAAAGCCACATTTTTTTGATTTTCTGATATAGGATTTAGAATATCTAAGGTGATATCGCTAAGGTTATAAGCACTCCCGTCTTTTTGGAGTAATCCATAGTGACCAAGGGCCGCGACTTTTCTTGCGGCTGGCCCGGTCAATTTACTGTGCCCCAGGGCTTTAGCTATTGCCTCTCTAGAGTAAGGCCCTTTTCCTAGTCCAACCTTAAGCTGTCGAACTGCAACAATGGCGTTTTCAAGAGTTAGACCAGGGTATGAAGTACTTCTTTCTCTCTTTTTCTGTACTTGCGTTTGATTATTTACCATAGTATATATGTTATGGAATATTGTGTTTACTGTATGCCACAACTGAATATTTGTCAATATTTTAACTTAATATTAAAAATATTGCTTAACAGAGCAATATTTAATTAGGTTAAAATAGTTATTCACAAGTATCACAGACTGTTTAGATTTATGATTTTATAAATAATCGTCCTGCCCGGGAATACGGCAGGACACCATATTTTCCCTAATAAAAAAATGAAAAAATTTTGTTTTGTTCCTTATTATTCATGAAGCGTAGCGAGGTAAGAAAAAAGAAAAAGAGAAAAGTGTATGTCGGACAATGCGGCGGCTAATCTGAAGTGGCAGACGGACGCAGTATATTGCAACCGACTGACCATTGCGGATAGCTAGAGTTCTGCGATGTCGCGAGAGCGACAGAGCAGAGCTCTTGGCGATAGCCACCGCATTCTGCGGAAATCGTTCCACTCTTCCGCAGAACTCGTTATTATGCGAAATGCTTTCGTATAGTATATAAAATTTGTTTGCCCTAATGCAGTATATAACACCTCTCTATAAGAGGTATTTACATATATGCGGAAAATGCGAGCGCTTTGCTATTTGAACACGTCGCTCACATCCGTTCGCTCCTTTAGGAAAACCTTCGGGTTTTCTTGAACCGCCTCCTCAGCAGGTGGGGAAATACTTTCCCCACCACCCCTTTGCTCAAATCTCACCCCTAAATCCAGATAAACAAATACAGGCATTTGCCTGTATTTGTTTATGCGGAAGAGGTGAGATTTGAACTCACGATACCCTTGCGGGTATGCCGCTTTTCGAGAGCGGTGCCTTCAACCACTCAGCCACTCTTCCTTTTTTAATTCGCGAAAATTGTACCAATCTCACTTGTCTTTGTCAATCAGTGCGTCTTGCATTTGTCTGAGTTGTACCACTTCAATTTCAGCGAACACATTTGGTTTTCCGAGCACGCCAATTTTGGCGATAACAATCGCATCGTCACTCTCATCATCTTTTTCGCGGTAAAAAAAATCAACAATGGTGCCGGTGTCATATCCGCCAGTACTTAGAGGGAGCTTCACACTGTCGCCTAAGCCAAACCCATTGGTTTCACTTTTTTTCACATGTTCACCCACGAAGTGAAGTGCTTTCTCGCGTGATTCGCTCATATAAAATAGAGATGGAAATACTTGGCAACAACCAAAAAAGCACACTCATATCATTTTTTATATATGGTGAGTCTACAAGCCCGGCCACAAAAAAACCGCCGACCACCGCAAATATCATGATACCTAAGTAATCACCATTTCGTAGAAAACGCACCCCGGTTATACCAAGCCAAACAAGAAGAAGTGTATACCCAATAAATCCAATGAGACCAATATTCACCCACATGGTCAGAAGCATATTGTGAGGGTGGTGGAAAATCTCAATACTTTCCCCATGAACCGGCGCGTGGTATGGCGTAATGCGGTCGGTGTACGAAGAAAGGCCTGCGCCCGTAAATGGGTGGTCACGCAAAAACCATGTTGCTTCGTGCCACATGGCGACACGAATTTGCCCTGAGCGGTTTTGTGCCAGTACTTCTTGCTTTACGCTATTTGTTGTGGGCAAGAGACACACCACGACAAGCGCGGCAACACCAATAACAAGAGAAGGAATTCGGGTGCGGCGAAAGGCGAGAAGAAATATGCCCGCACCTGCCATAACCGCGAGCAAGCTTCCGGTAGATTTGGCAAATAAAATGCCAAGAAGGGAAAGAAAAAGCGCGCTTACAAAAAATAAAGAACGCACGACATCATTTTTTTTCTCAAGGATAAGTGCCAGAAAAAAACCGCCAGCCAAAATTGCTACAGGAAATAGGGCTTGGCCGACTGCGTTTGGAAATCCGTACCAGCCGGTGACACGGTACGATGCGCCGTTTTCCCAAAACGCAAAGGGCACACCATTACCTGTTAGGCGTTGATACACCGTGTATAGGCCAAGCACGATACCGCTCGCGAGTACGCACGACAAGAGTGTTTCAATATCGCGTCGTGACCGAATGTGAAGAAAGGCAAGGAGCGCCACTACGATTGGTTCAATATAAAACGCTTTCCATTCGCCAAGAGCCGCGCGTACGTGGAGTGAGTAGTACACCCCAAGCGTTGCGCCGAGAGTAAACAACACCACTGCCACAAGAAGGATTTTTTGGCTGCGTAAAAAGCGCAGACGTTTTTTTGTCTCCTCTTGAAATGTCTGATCCGTGCTTAACTTGTATACTGTTGCTACTATTGCGGCCACAATAAGGCATTCAAGCGCGGTCGTTGGAAAGCCAAATACGGGAAAGCGAACAAGGTAAAGGGGTAAACTAGCAAAAAGGATAGAAAGCCACATCATACGCTGGATTCTTTTTTGAGAATAGTTTGTAGGGTTTCTTTTGAAATGGCCTTGGTAAGAAAAAGAATTCCAGTATACGCGCTTCCGGCAACAGTCAGCGCCAACACCCAGTGCATATGGTCACGTAATACAAAAAGAAGGGCGGCCATGCAAATCCCTGCCACAAGAATTTTTTGAAATCCTCGGTAAGATAGGGGAGTTTGCGCGATTCTGGTAATAACTATATATAAGAGTACGCCTGCGTAGATTTCTGAAAATGCTGAAAGCATGGCCGCGCCATACATGCCGTATCGAGGAATAAAAAGAAGGTACCCTATAAGCGTAATGACAGCATTTGATACATAAATCCAAATGGTGGCTTTTTGTTTGCCAATAGCAACAGCCGTATGGCCAAACACTGCCCCAATATATACCGCAAACATAGCGATGCCTAATATAGAGAGTACCGGGCCAGAGGCAAGATACTTATCGCCAGCGACCGTATGCATAATAGAGCGAGCAAGAAAAATGGTGGCTATGCAAATAGGGAGTCCAGCCATGGTCATAAGGTCAAAGGCACGCTGGTACCACAGGCGAAAGGATTCTTTGTTTTGTGTTGCCCAGGCGCTGGCCATAAGAGGGAGAAGAAGGCCCATGAGAAGCATGCCTGTTTGACTCACAATATCGAGCACGCGATACGCCGCGCCATAAAGAGCCACCTCTGTTTGTGGTCGAAAAAGAGGGAGTAAAACGGCGTCACCGCGCAAGTACACCACATTGCAGGTAATAGACAGAGCAATAGGCCACATGCGCGTGGTTATTTCTTTTATCAGGGTTTTGTCGTACAAGAAACGTATACGCTCGTGACGAAAAGTGTCGACGAGCATTACAGCGCTAAACACGAGGTTGGCTAGGACAAGCACGCCCATGATTGGTAAAAACCCCGCGCCTCGGTGGATGAGAAAAAGAAGTCCAATAACAAGGGTGACGCGACCAGAAAATTCCCCAATGGCATGCACGTAAGCGCGCAGAGTATTTTGATAATATCCAATACAAATTTGATTGAGAGCAACAGATATGAACGAGATGGCGGAAAGAAAAATGGTAATAAGAACTTCTTTAGGATATGGGAAAAGAAGTGCGAGACACGGTGTAATGATAAAACAAATCACCGAAGTGACAAGGCGAAACGTGAACAGGCTGCTCAAAAGTTTGCCGCGATCAAATCGTGGATCAGAGAGCATTTGGGCTGTAACTGGAATGAGTCCAAAATCGGTTAAAATACCCGCGAACTGCAGAAACGCAATAGCAGTTGTATACCACCCAAACTGCTCGGTTGGTAAGTACCGAGTCATGAGGGCAATGGATACAAGACCAAGCAGGGTGGAAGCAATTTTTCCGCCTATTTGCGCGACAGAGTTGAGGGCAAGTTTTCGTTCGGTTGACATACAAAAGAGGTATGCCAACTATAGCACGGAAAAAGTGGGTTTCGCAATTGAGCGTTTAGCGTGATTTTGGTATACTCTTTTTATATGACTTTTTTCCGTACCATCGGTATATTTTTCTGCCTCCTTACGCTTTTTTGTGTTTCGCCAGTATCTGCGAAAGAAGATGAGGTAGTCTACAAAGATTCTGTGAATTTTTCGGCGAGCTATGTGTCGCAATCACCAAAAGACCCTATTACGGTTGCCGAGGGAGACACGGTGGCTGTGACGGTAAAGATGAAAAATACTGGCAAAAGTACCTGGCCAGCAAAAGGGGTTAAGGCGATTTCGGCCTACACCATGCAACCACGTGAACATGCTTCGTTGTTTCAGGCAATTGGTTGGATATCTAAAACACAAACGCCATTTATGAAGAGTTCGGTCGCGCCAGGGGCCACTGGTGAGATTGTTATTCCACTTACCGCGAACACGCCACCAGGGAAATACCGTGAATATTTTCTTTTGGCAGCAGAAAATTATAGCTGGGTGAAGGGCGGTGCGTTCTACCTTGATATTGTTGTCACGGAAAAGAAAAAACCAGTAGTTGCCCCACAAACGAATACCACTAACAGCACGGCCACAGGTACACCGGGCGCGGAAGAGGTAAAGCCTCTCGCGGCGAAGAAGTTTATGCAAAATTTTAGTACGGTTTCTGTGAAGGGCGGTGAGCGCATTCGCCTGGTGCTTGGGTTCCAAAATGTGGGGAAAGATACCTGGTCGGCATATCGCGTGAAAGCTCCACAGTCACTCCGTTTAGCGTCTCTTGGGTCGGGTTCAGAGTTTCGTGTGACAGATGAATCATGGGTAAATCAAGATACGATTGTAGAGAAGGCAAGAGAAGTACCGCCAAGCGGTACCATCCGTGAAGATCTCTACATACGGGCACCTGCCAAGGCTGGGGAGTACACGGCTCTGTTTCAATTTGCTCCAGATACTCCCGAGGGGTCAGCGGTTCCTGTAGAATTAAAAATTACAGTTACCGAAGATGCACCCCTTCATGATCCAAGCTGGAATCAGGTGGTGACAAATCGCGCCTTTGAGACACCTCTTACCTTTCGTTTAAGTGCTGAGCCACGTATTCGTGTGGGGCTGTGGAAAGACCCAAGTGAGTATGTGCAGTTTCGTTCAGAAGACGATGATTACGCGGTGATGCAAAATGGGGTGCGCATTGGCACCCTGCCACGCGGGAGACTCGGGGTATTTAAGTATAAAAATGGGGTGTATACCTTTCAAGGTGGGGATGTTGATATGGAGAGTTCGTGGTATTTTCGATTAGAGCCGGTAACAAACCCGCATGCTATTTTTGAGCTGTACAATTTTTCACGAAAGCTCACATGGAAGGGTCCAAATAATTTTAACAAATATCGTGGTGCTGCTGAATTCCGTCGCTCACAAGACGACAAGGCGACATATTTTATTGAAGATCTTTTGCTTGAAGACTATGCTAAAGGAATTGGAGAAAATGGCAATCTTTCACCCATGGAGTATTTAAAAGCACAGTCTATCGCGCAACGCACGTACGCGTATTATATCGCGGAGCATAGCGATAAGCACGATGTGCGTAATTTCGATGTCGTGGCTGACACGGGTGACCAGCTCTATCTTGGATATGAAAATGAACGGATTATGCCTCGTTTTGTTGAGGCAGCCGAAGCCACTCGTGGCATGATGGTGTTATACAATAATGAAGTGGTGATTACTCCGTATTTTGCGAATACTGATGGTCGTACACGAGCGTGGACCGAAGTGTGGGGTGGAAGCACACGACCATGGTTAGTGTCTGTGGTTGCGAATTATGATAAAGCTCGCCGTACGAGATTGTTTGGTCATGGCGTTGGGATGAGTCAAATTGACGCGTCAATACGTGCGGATAAAGAAGGACTCGATGCGGTGTCGCTTGTGAAATATTATTACACTGGTGTTGAAGTGGTGCGCATGTATGAGTAGCGCAATAAAATACCCCGGTGAATCCCGAGGTATTTATGTGTGTGTATTAGGGTCGGATTATTCCTCAACATTTTCCTTCTCTCCTGGTTCACCAGCTTCTTCCGCAGGCGCTTCGCCAGCCGCAACAGCTTCCCATACTTTGGTACGAATTTGTTCCATAAGGGGTGGGTGTTCGCGGAGATATTGTTTCACTTTTTCACGACCAACCCCAAGTTTTTCTTCTCCGAAGGCATAGCTATTCCCACTTTTTTGAATTACCCGATGCGCAACACCAGTATCAACCAGGTCGCCAGACACTGAAATACCCTCGTTATACATGATATCAAATTCTGTGGTGCGAAATGGCGCGGCTACTTTATTTTTTACTACTTTTACTTTTACGCGGTTTCCAATGACTTTTTCAGCTTGTTTAATTTGGGCACTGCGGCGAATTTCAATACGAACCGATGAGTAAAACTTAAGGGCATTACCACCGGTCGTGGTTTCAGGGTTGCCAAAGAATACACCAATTTTTTGACGAATTTGGTTAATGAAAATAACCACGGTTTTTGATTTGCTTACGATACCTGTAAGTTTACGAAGCGCTTGACTCATGAGACGTGCCTGTAACCCCATGTGCTGGTCACCCATCTCACCCTCAATTTCGGCTTTTGGTACGAGCGCGGCGACTGAGTCGACGACGACCACATCAACCGCGTTGGAACGAACCAAGGTTTCTAAAATTTCAAGAGCCTGTTCCCCGGTATCTGGCTGTGATATCAGGAGGGAGTTAATA
>CAZYEQ010000010.1:0-1465 GCA_964646505.1 uncultured Gammaproteobacteria bacterium | reverse complement strand
CTGGCTGTGAAATAAGCATATTGTCGACATCCACGCCGATTTTTTTCGCGTAGTCTGGGTCAAGTGCATGTTCGGCATCAATAAACGCCGCAATACCACCTTGTTTTTGTACTTCGGCAATAATGTGTTGAGCAAGGGTAGTTTTACCACTGGCTTCAGGGCCAAATACTTCAATAATACGCCCGCGTGGGACGCCACCAACGCCAAGAGCAATATCAAGCGATAGTGAGCCTGTTGAGACAGCAGCTACTTGCATGGCTTTGGCTTCACCAAAACGCATAATGGCGTTGTCGCCATATTTTTCTTTAATTTGATCAATGGCACTTTGGGCAGCTTTAAATTTGAGTGCTTCGCCCGGAGCTGATTTTGGCATATCGAAAAGAGAAAAAAAGAGAGGATTATCCTCACCTATGAAGCGTACCTGACACAAAAAAGGCTGTCAAACCATTATAAGTGTTGATTTGCCGAAACGGTTTCGTTGTAAATAATATGAAGCGTTTCCGATTTTTTCCGACCGTGTTTTTTTTCGGCACGTATCACAATGGTGTTGGTTCCGGGGTTTAAGGTGAGTGTGGCACGAAACATGTCATCGCTTCGGTTCGTCACCAGTTCATTGTTGATGTAGATATCGGCTTCTTTGTTCGTGGTGCCGGTTACATCAATGGTTTTTTTGTTGGTCGACAGCCCGTTTTCTGGTGATTGAATAGCGAGATTTGGTGGAGCAATGAGGTTGCCGAGCTGTGCCCCTAAATAGGTTGCGCACATAATAATCGCTACGATGGCAAGTCCATATCGAATGAGCGAAGGCATGTTTGGCAGAGACCGTGTTTGAAGATGTTTGAGGGTGGGAGTGACGGTTTCGAGACGATGCGCTTCTTCTTCAGAAAATTGACGAGCGATCTCTTCAACATTGAGCGCGAGCACGGCCGCGTAGCGTTTCACAAAATTTTTTTTGTAGGTTGCGGCACAGGGAATAGAGTCGAAATGACTGTCTTCAATCGCCTGAAGATATCGGGAGTTAATTTTTGTTTGAGTAGAAACATCACCAAGCGACAGACCCTGAGCTTCACGAGCTTCTTTTAAAAGCAGACTTACGCGTTTAGGTTCGCTAAGAGTTTTTTTAGCAAAAGAGGTCATATCGTTTTATCTTCAGTCCCATCCTCTCCACCAATAGTGTCATCTTCGTCACTATCAATCTCTTCTTCAGAATCCGCTTCAGAAGAAAAAACATTAAGATTTCCTCCGGCGTCCATTGTATCATCGACTTCTGTCTCTGTCACGAGAATGTCGCGGGGTTTTGCGCCGTCACCAGGGCCAATGACGCCCGCGCCTTCAAGTTCATCAAGGAGGCGTGCCGCGCGCGCATAGCCAACCTTGAGTTTTCGCTGCAAAAATGACGCGCTTGCTTTGCCCGCTCGGACTACTTCTTGTTTTGCTTCTTCAAAAAGAGGATCCTGCCCATCGT
>CAZYEQ010000009.1:20222-22917 GCA_964646505.1 uncultured Gammaproteobacteria bacterium | reverse complement strand
ATGAAGGTGAAACTGAAATTGACCTAACGTCTACCGACCCCCTTGTGATTGCACAAGAGCAAGAAGAGGCGCGCGTGCTCAACAATATTTTAGGTGATGTCGTGATTTTCCTTAACCAACAAGAGCGACCGAGCGATGAGGAGGTTGAAAAGGTATTTGCGACGTTTCCCTTAATTGTCGGTGGACTTTGTGATGAAACGTCATAAATACACCTTGACAAATTCACAAAAAGCGCTATACTGAGCCTAGTTCTTTTTGAGACTAACCTAAAATCCCGCCTTGAGGCGGACCGGAGATAGGAATGCGATACATTGCATTTGGCGTTCTTGCCCTTGTCTTCCTTACTGGGTTTACCCTGAAGAAGACGCACGACGGAGCACGCGTGGTGCATTTTTTCACCCCAAGCGTGACGGTGCACGTAGAAGGTGATTTTCCCGCCGATCGCGGGCTCGTCGAAATCGCCCTCAACGTGTGGACGGCTACCTGCGCCGACATGATCCACGACCTGAGCCAAGCGCCGCCGACTGACCTCCACAACACCATTGTCGTACACTGGAAGGAAACGTGGGCAGACGGCGACCCGGCCGAGCTAGCCCACACTATCACCTTTTGGAACGCTCATACTGGAGAAATCCTACGAGCGGAGATCGAAGTGAACGGCGGCCGCAACTTTGCTCTCCATGGTAAAGCATGTACCGGAGAGTACGACACAGCCACTGTCATCGCTCATGAGTTCGGTCACGCCTTCGGACTTGACCACTCAGGAGTAGAAGGGGCACTCATGGCTCCTACCCGTGCCACGGGAGTAAGCCAGAGCAAGCTCTCGGGCGATGACCGGGCTGGGTACTGCAGTTTGTACCCGGTTCAACCGGTCGGCGAAACCGACGAAACAGGAGGGTGCACAGTGATGGGGAGCGCAAACATGTTCGCGGTGCTCGTGGCCGCAATCATGATCTGGTACCGAAGGGTCAGGCGGCAGCGGGAATAAACGCTCCGGCATCGGGTCGAGCGAGTGGTGGCGGTGGCAGGAGTTGAAGAACTCCGGTCACCGCTGTTTTTTTACCAAAAATTGTGTATGCTACATATGCGCTCTATGCGGATCCCCCACGGACTCAAACAATTTCTCACGTTCGGTATCCTCCAAGCTCGGGCCTGTGTATTTGCTGGCTCTTTTTTTATTCTTCTCTTTCTCTCCAATCACATTCCGCTTGGTCCAGTTCCTCGCTACGACTTTTTATTTATCGGTGCCCTTCTGTTACAGATTATTCTCATTGCAACTAAAATCGAAAGTAAAGATGAAGCAAAAACTATTTTTCTTTTTCACTTGATTGGTCTTTTTCTTGAGTGGTACAAAACCCAACCAAGCATCGGTGCATGGAGTTATCCGGAATTTAGTTACTTACGCATTGGCACCGTGCCACTCTATAGTGGTTTCATGTATTCAGCTGTTGGTAGCTACATCTCACAATCATGGCGCCTCATGAAATTATCGGTCACCGATTATCCGCCCTACAAATACAGCATTCCACTTTGTGTGGCCATCTATATAAATTTTTTTACCCGTCACTTTGTACCCGACATCCGTATTTTTCTTGCGCTTCTTGTTGTCACCGTATTTTGGAAAACTGTTGTGCACTACCAAGTCAATGAAAAGCATTACCGTATGCCGCTTGTATTAGCGTTTTGTCTTATTGGATTTTTTATTTGGATTGCAGAAAATATTTCTACGTATCTTAAAGCATGGCAATACCCCAATCAAATTGACCGGTGGAGCATCGTATATTTTCACAAAATGAGCTCGTGGGCGCTTTTGGTTATTATTAGTGTGATTATTGTCTTCAACTTAAAATTGTTTAAAGAAAAACATCACAGTCCCACGACCGCACTTCCACCAGATGATTCTTCAACCACACCACGAACCAGCGGATGACGGCCAAGCTCCTGAAGCACAGCTTTGCGCATCACCCCTTCTCCAATACCATAAATTACTCGACATGCATTCACATGTGACAACGATAATCGTGTCATTTCCTGATCAAGTTTTGTTAAAGCTTCGTTTACACTTCCAGCATGATGCAAATCAATAGCTGGAAGCGCGTCACCCATATCTTTAAGAAGTTCGAGGTCACGATTCATATGTATAAATCACAAAGATGAAACGCATCAGACATAAAAAATGATTCGGCGACGTGAGGACAATATATACCCACGTCGCCAGCAGAAACATCATGCCCGGCGGGACGGTTTATTTTTTGGAAGTACCACTCCAAATTTTCGTCTCCGCAATATGTTGCGAGAGGTTTTTTCGTCTGGAAGTGAGCAGATGATGGTTCGGCTCGTTAAACCTCTCATACTAGCGTAGCTATACATACTAGAATAGTACCAGATGAGAGCCTCCCTGATCCGCTCCGCCTCGGGATCAATCTGTGTACCATCTGTATAGTCTTCGAGATTAGGTGAACAGACGACTGCAAACTCCAATCTCGACATACCGAACCGAATATACCCCTCATACCTTTCACCAAATTCAATCTCTCTGAAGAACACAACACACATTACCATGGCAACGTCCTCCTTTCATCAGTGATGTTGGCCTTAATCAGTCTCACACAAAATAAATAAAAAAACAAGGGTTGCCAAAACCTCAACCTTTTTCAACTCCAACCCTTTTTTCATTGATGAAATTATTTTTGAA
>CAZYEQ010000009.1:8616-20212 GCA_964646505.1 uncultured Gammaproteobacteria bacterium | reverse complement strand
CACCTTTCACTAGTTCGGGTCTCCAGCTTACAATGCAAATAATAAAAAACACCCTATATAGGTGTTTTTTTGTACTGTGCCGCGAGAGAGACTCGAACTCTCACGCCCGAAGGTGCTTGCTCCTAAGGCAAGTGCGTCTACCAATTCCGCCATCGCGGCATGGGCCGTATTGAACCATATTTTTCCCTTTGCGTCAATCATGGCTTTTCGTACCAAGCACATCTTTGTACATAGCTTTTGCCTTTTTGCTCTCTACCCCATGATCAACAATCGGCGCTGTGTATGCTGTACTCACAAACAGTGTCTTTCCTTTATACCACTCATGAATTTCTTTTATGGAAAGTGCCTCAAGCTCAGGAACCCATGTTTTAATGTACACACAATCGGGGTCATACGTTTTTTGCTGCAACCACGGATTAAAAATACGAAAATATGGCTGTGCGTCACAACCTGTTGACGCGGCCCATTGCCAATTACCGTTGTTTACCGCAGGGTCGTAATCAACTAACTTTTGCGCAAAATATTTTTCCCCTTCTCGCCAATCAATGTGCAGATCTTTTACTAAAAACGAGGCTGTCACCATACGCACACGGTTGTGTATGTATCCTGTGGCATTTAATTCTCGCATTCCCGCGTCAACAATCGGGAAACCCGTCTCCCCTTTTTTCCACGCTTCAAGGTGTGTAGTATTTTTAGACCAATGCAACTTGTCGTACTCCTTATGAAAACTGTGTCCGAACACCTGTGGAAAGAAAAAAGCGATATGCGTAAAAAAATCTCGCCAATAGAGTTCGTTAATGAGGGTATGTGTCACACCAAGCGCTTCCGTAATCCCTGCATAGGATTCACGGATAGAAATAGTGCCAAACTTATGATGTGCCGAAAGCAAACTTGTTCCATGAACACTAGGAATATTCCTTGTTTCCGCATACGTCGTTAAAGCGGTTGCCTCGCGCAAACGTTTTAGCCCTTCTTTTCTTCCACCTTTTACCCGTAGTTGTGGAAATGTGCCAGGTAACATTTCTTTCAAAGAACTTAACTCGGTTTCACTTTGATATGATTCTTTTCTGTAATGTACATTGTTTTGTTTCATGGGCGGCAACACCGGCGCCGTTCGCGACTTTCGCATAAACGGTGTATAAACCGTATACGGTTTTCCATCATCTTTCAAAATAGTGCCTGGCGCATGAAGGAGCGCATCGTGATAGGTATGAAATGTTACACCGTATTTCTTACACAGGCGTTCAATTTTTTCATCACGTGCACGGCTAAACGGCGTATAATCTGCGTTTATAAACAACGCTTCGGCTTTTGTTTCTTTCAAAATAGATTCTAAAGTTTCCTCGGCTTTTCCCCGCCATACAAATAAATGACTATTTTTTTCTTTAAGAGACTCATCAAGCTCGAGTAATGAATGGTATAAAAAAAGCAAACCAGACTCGCTGCGATACGGGTGTGGCTCTGTTTGCCTTGGATCGATGATAAATGCGGGAATCACTTCTTGCGACTGTTTCCCCGCTTCAATAAGCGCGGTATTGTCGACTAAACGTAAATCGCGGCGGAAAAGGAAAAGTGAGGTAGTGTACATATCACTATATTGTACGTTGTGGTATATTTCTTTGGCAAGCAAAGAAATTAAAATGCCCACGATCCTCCATATCGTGAACACTCAATTTATTTGGTACTTGCACCTACTCCTCCTTTTACTCTCACGAACTACATCAGTGTACCGTGCGGTTATCACGGGCATATTAGCAAGATGTGAGTACGGGTACCTTACTATAGCCTGTGTTTGTTGCAGAGCATTATACCTGTAATACGCCGCGATTTTTTTCCACGTACGTTTCGGAATGAATCGCAAGCACAGGTAGGGCGGCCACACATGCGCGAGCAACAAAACTGGGGAATGAAAAAATGACAAAATGAGAACAAGCAATGCCAGCGTTGTCGTGATCGCCATAACCATGGCTTCTCCGCGAGACCCAAGACCTGCCAGGGCAAGGCTGGCCAAAAACCCAAACACAATACTTGTAGTGAGCCCCACGAAAAGTCCGTGAGACTGCATCCATATGAGAGAGTCACGGATTGTTTTCATAGCATCCTCCTACCGCCCACCCTATCACCTCAGAAAAATGAGGTCAAGAAAACCCAGCTCAGCGCTGGGTTTCTTTTTCTGTAGTATTAATTTGAACGAGGCCCATTAAACGGTCGGCGTGGACCACCACGAAATCCACCAGGTTTTCGATCGCCCATGGGACGGCTCATTGGTGGTGCTTCGACAAATCCTTCTGGCTTAGGAAGAAGTGCCTTCATCGACAAGTTCACACGGCCAAGGTTATCAATTTCTTTCACTTTTACCTTCACCACGTCTCCAATGTTGAGCACGTCGCCCGGTTTACCAATGCGGGTCCAGGCAATTTCGCTCACATGCACAAGCCCATCTTTGTTTGGTGTAATTTGCACAAACGCGCCAAAATCTTCTAAACGCACCACCTTGCCTTCGTATACCTGCCCTGCTTCTGGTTCAAGCGTTAAGTCTTTTACCATCTGAATAGCCTTCTTCATGCCTTCGGCGTCGTTTGAGGTCACCATCACACGGCCATCTTGCTCAATATCAATTTGCACGCCAGTGTCAGCAATAATTTTGTTAATCACTTTACCGCCTGGACCAATCACATCACGAATCTTTTCAGGATTAATCATGATCGTTTCAATGCGAGGCGCAAATGGTGACAAGTCAGCACGTGGAGTCGCAATCGTTTGTTTCATGCTCTCGAGGATTTTCAAACGCGCCTCTTTTGCCTGTTTGAACGTTTGGCGCACGGTTTCCCATGACAACCCATGTGTTTTTGTGTCCATCTGAATCGCTGTAATTCCGGCATCGGTTCCAGCAATCTTAAAGTCCATCCCCCCCGGACCATCTTCCACATCTTGCAAATCAGTAAGTACCTGCGTGCGGCCATTCATATCCGATGCCAAACCCATCGCAATACCAGCAACGGGTTTCGTGATTGGGACACCGGCTGCCATAAGCGACAAGGTTGAGCCACAAGTTGAGGCCATTGAGCTTGAACCGTTCGAACTCATCACCTCAGATACCACACGAATGGTATATGGAAAATCCGCCTCAGCAGGAAGTACAGGCATAAGCGCGCGTTCCGCAAGCGCGCCGTGTCCAATAGCGCGACGACCTGGGCCGCGAAGCGGGCCGGCTTCACCGTAACTATATGGCGCGTCATTGTAGTGGTGCATGTAGCGTTTGGTTCCGTCTTCTTCCATCGAATCAAGGGTTTGCACGTCTCCAGGCGCACCAAGCGTCACAACCGATAACACATGCGTGTCACCGCGCATGAAAAATCCTGAACCGTGCACACGTGGAAGTAAATCAATTTCAGTGTGCAGTTCACGAATCTCTTCAACACCACGGCCGTCCAAACGCTGCTTCTTATCTAAAATACGTTTCGTAATTTCGTGCTCAACGTAGAGTTTAATATTTTTAAGTCCGGCATCAAATGCTTCTTCAGGAAGACCAAGCGATACAAGATGTTCTTTGGCTTTTTCTTTGACTGCCGCAAGCATCACGTTGCGCTCTTTCTTACTCACCTTCTTTTCATTAAAAATCATGGAGTCAGCAATGCTCGCCACAAACGCTTTGGTCGCGTTTTCTACTTTTCCTTCATCTGTCGCGTCGCGTTCTTCTTGTGACGGAAGCGCAAACTTTTCTGCCCCGGCTTCGGCCTGAATTTTTTTAATAAACGCAACCACTGGCGCAAGCTCACCCGCACCCCACTCTAACAATTGTTCAACATCACTGTCAGCAACTTGGTTTACCGCGGCTTCAACCATCACCAATTTTTCAGGAGTACCGGCCACCACCATGTTCAAATCACTTTTCTCATCTTCTGTGGCTCGCAAGTTCAACATTGATTGTCCGTCAATGCGTCCAATACGCGCGGCTGCAATTGGCCCATTCCATGGAATTGGTGAAAGTGAAAGAGCACAGCTTGCGGCAATGAGGCCCGTAATCGCGGCATCGTTTTCACCGTCCACCGCGAGCGCGGTCACAATCACCTGCACATCGTTGCGAATACGTTCATCAAATAATGGACGAATTGCGCGATCAATTAAACGACCGGCAAGAATCGCCTCGTCGCTTGGACGTCCCTCACGCTTAATAAACCGTGAACCTTTAATTTTCCCAGCCGCGTACAATTTTTCTTCAAAATCAACCATGAGCGGAAAGTAATCAATGCCGCCACGGACACTTTCACTTTTCACAACCGTTGCCATGATAACCGTGTCTCCATAGCGAACCGTACATGCGCCCTGTGCTTGGAGCGCAAACTTTCCGGTTTCGACCGTCAGTGTTCGGCCACCCCATTCCATTGACCAGCTTTTTGTTTGAAACAACATAAACAATTGTTTCACTCATCCGAATACGATAGACCAATGCTTCTCAAAGGTGAGAACAAGATCTAGGTGTCTTCGGACGAATGATGAATGAATAAACCCCTCGTAGCGGAAGACAACCGATAAGGGTTATCTTCCAAACGATTGTTTTATTATATCTACACTACGCACCTACGTTTTGGCCGCCTCGCTTTGGCATGTCGGAGTGTTTTGGGGAAAACTTGCGTTTATCAGCAATCAAAAACTTGTTCGTCTCTTCGCTCAAATCAAGAAAATCGTCGGCCTCCTCTTTCAAACGATTCGAGGTGGTTTGACCAAAGGCTACCACTTCAACCTGCTTCCCAAATCCTTTTTGTAAATACTCCACGAGTGGCAGGTAGTCGCCATCACCTGACACGATCACGACCGCGTCTAAGCTTGAAGCGAGGCGAATCGCATCGACCGTTAACCCTACGTCCCAATCGGCTTTTTTGTTTCCACCTTGAAAAATTTGTAAATCTTTTTCTCGAGTTTCAATGCCGAGGTTATAGAGAGCTTCAAAAAATGGCTGTTCTTCCTGCGTTTCAGTACGAACCACATACGCAATTGCACGTACAAGTTTTCGTCCAGCCACGGCCTCTTTCACGATATTTCCAAAATTGACCTTGCGGTTATGCATAAACCGCGCACTGTAGTATAAGTTTTGCACATCGATAAACACCCCAACGCGCTGGTCGGGGTGTTTGATCGGATTTCGCTTATTAAGCGGCATGTTCTTCAATCTCCTCAGGAATGTCCAAGGTATCCTCGGTCTTCATGAGTGGTTTAGCCTGCTTCAATTTAAGCTTCTCGATAAGTGCTTCGTACGAAGCTGCGTTCTCTTTCTTCAAGAAGCGGAGCAAGCGACGGCGTTCTCCTACTTTGCGTAAAAGCCCTCGTCGTGATGAATGGTCTTTATGATGCGCTTTTAAATGTTCTGCGAGCTCATCGATTTCGGCCGAAAGGATTGCGATTTGTACCTCGCTTGACCCTGTGTCGCCATCGTGAACGCGGAACTTTTTAATGACGTTTTGTTTCTTTTGTTTTGACAACATATATGCCTGCTATTATCGGGCCACAAGACGAGCATAAACATCGAGGGTCCGACCTTGGATATAAAATGTTCAAGGGTGAATGACAAGTCGTATTCTACAGGAAAGGCCAAGAGTTGTCAAGTGGGTTTTTTCTATTTTTTGCTGTATAAAGCAAAATTTTATATATTTATCACTTACATGCTCCCCTATTTGTAGGAATAAACGAGGAAAAATCACTTATCCCACGTTTATCATGTGTTAGGATTCTTTTGTCCAAAGTTTACCAGTAGCCAAATACCACAAACGCTCCAACCGCTCCTGCGCCTTAACGTCATCGTTTATATCATCAGGCATAGTCCCTAGAATGGTACCCAACTTACGATATGGAGAGCGCGATGTGTCACTCATCATCCGGGTATACAGTATTGAAAAACGGGTCAGCCAGATAGGATTCTCAAGTTTGCATTCCTGCCATTCAGCAGAAATTTCCTCGTCCGGCCAGTCAAAATAAGGATCTGCAGGCATCATATAATGTCGAAATAGATCTACATATACTTCATCAATTTCGATTGTTGCCAGGCTGGCCGTATATTTTACAGATTTGTCGTTATTATTATCAGACATACGCCACAAAAGGTTATGTATATAGTTATAATAGCTATGTTTCTGCGCATAATACAAATGGCAGAAACATATTTATCTTGTTCTCATTTTCAATTTCTGCAGACTTGCGATTGCAATCGCAAGGCCGTCAGCTGCGTCATCTTGGAGCCGTTTTTCGCTAAGTCCGAGTTGCATGGCAAGTGCAGCCTGCACCTGCTCTTTGGGTGCCTGGCCGTAGCCAGTAATGGCTTGTTTTACCTCAACCGGAGCGCATTCAGCTAAGGGAAGGTTAGCTTCGGTTAGAGTAAGAAGAATAACCCCACGGGCGTGCCCTACATCAATCCCAGTCGTCACATTTTTTCCAAAGTAAAGGGTTTCCACCCCAGCCCCTTCAGGGTGATACGTTGCAATAATTCGACGAATCTCTTTCGCAATTTCCAAAAGCCGAGCTGAGAGTTCTGCTTTGGCGTCGGTTTCAATACAGCCACAGGCCACAGGGGTAATTTTTCCTTTTTCTTCATCAATAATACCCCACCCTACCCGGCCATAGCCTGGGTCAATACCAAGAATACGCATATGATTGGCGAACTAGAGTGAAGCAATAATACTCCGCATTTTTTCTAAAAAGACAGCGCTTGAAAATTTACTCGCCTGAGCCTCACAGGCACCGCGCATCGACAAGGCTTTTTCAGGTGTAAGCGTTTGCACTGCTTGTACAAGGTCGTTCACCGTATAGTCAGAAGGAAGAAGAGTACCAGTGTCTAGAGTAATCGTTTCACGCAAACCCCCTTCTTTGACCCCAATACATGGTTTGCCCGCTGCCATGCCTTCAAGAACCGTCATGCCAAAATCTTCCTGGCGCGGAATATAAATGGTCGCAATACAATTTCCAACCGCTTGTTGCAACCCCTCATTACTCATCCAACCAGTGAGCGTAATATTTGGCGCATCTTTTGCGAGCGCTTTAATCTCTTCTTCAGCATCTCCACCAGAACACACCATCAGTTTTTTATCTGGCATCTGTTTGAACGCCTTCACAATATCTTCGACGCGTTTGAGTGGATCAAGTCTGGCAAACGACAAATAATAATCACCTTGCGATATCCATCGATACTTTTCTGTATCAATCGGAGGATACACCACCACAGAATCGCGTTTGCAAAATCGCCACAACCGTTCTTTCACAGTTTGTGAATTGGTGATCACCGTTTGTATTCCACCGAGACCCCAGCGATAGATGAGCGCCATGGGTTTACTACCAATGGAATAGAGAACAATTCGTTTTAACCAATTCTTTTCTTCTTGTTTATGAAATGCGTACAAATCGTACACATGCCGTGGTGGAGTGTGGCAATAGAGTATTGTTTTCGTTTTTCGTGGTACATGAATGCGCGAACTCAAACAATTATTCCCAGAAAAAATAATAAGGTCGTAGTTCTTAAAAATCTTCCTTGTTTTGGTGAGAAAATTCCATTGCGCACGGAAATAACGCCACACCATGCGTTTCGGATGACCCTCATCAAGAACAAAAATAGTGTTCACTACCTCACCTCTGTCAAACGTCTTCTCTCCCCAAAATTCGGTCATGATGTCGGCCTTGATGCCGTTTGCCAATATCAACACTAGGCGCTCAGCACCGCCTTTAAATAAAAACCGATCGTGGACAATGAGAATTTTTTTATTGTGCATGGACGTTGGTATACACAGCTTTTACATCATCATGTTCATCGAGTGCTTCGTACAGCGCAAACACTTTTTCGATTAGGTCTTCAGAAACAGTGAGTGATTCTTTTGCCACCCACTCTAACCCTGATTCTTTTGGTACGATGTGCCATGATTCTAATAGCTCGAGGACTTTTTGGAAATGAGTTGGATCAGTAACAATCTCAAGTCCGTCTTCACCCCACACCAAATCTTCTGCCCCGCGATCGATGAGATCAAGTTCAGCTTCATCTTTTTTTGGTAAGAATGTTCCGAGTTGTTCGGTTGGAATATGAATCACACCACGATGTACAAATTGCCACTCAACCGCGCCTGGGCCAGCAAGTGATCCACCGTGTTTAGAAAATACATGTTTCATGTCTGACGCAGTACGATTGCGATTGTCAGTCACAGCCTCAACCACAAACGCCGACCCTTCCGGGCCAAACCCTTCGTAGCGAAGCGTTTCAAGCACCGCCCCATCATTTTCACCAATACCACGTTTAATCGCGCGATCAATATTATCTTTTGGTACATTCGCAGCGCGCGCTTTTTCCACAGCCAAGCGGAGCGTGAAATTCATCGTGGGGTCGCCACCACCTTGCATCGCAGCCATCGTAACTGCCCGACAGAGCTTGGTAAACACATTCGCGCGAGCCGCGTCTGTTTTCCCTTTTTTGTTTTTGAGTTTGTGCCATTTGGAGTGACCTGACATATACACCAAGGTTACTGATACTAGAAGGGTACCAAAAGGTTCCCCTATTGACAAATAGGCAAAAATGTGCTATATTTATTTGTTCTTTTACGGCTTTATACGGACAAATTTTGTCTCTATACAGCCTTAAAGGAGCTGATATTCAGTTCTTTCAAACAGGCAAGGAGAGGAAATGAAGACCCGCGCATTCATGGTAATTCACACTGGTGGCGATATGCCCCAGGTGAACAACTGGGCTGTGATCTTCTTCGACAACATCGACGTCCGAGCGACTCTCGAGGGTGAGCTCGGTCGCATTCCCGAAGATGATGAGTCTCCGGAAACGATCATTAACGGCCTCAGCAACGCGATGATGGGTGACTGGAGGACCATTCGAGGTAGGGGGCGTTCAGAGAAGGGTTGGCACCTCGCCCCTCGCATGGAGGAGAGCCGGAATAGCAACCGTCAGTTCTTCTACTTCCCGCAGGGCATCGAGCGATGCCCTCTGTTCACCGGGCATCATCACCTGATCGAGCTACCGAGCGGACAGATCAACCGCATCACTCGTCCGCCGAGCCAGACCACGCCCATGCTCGTGACAGGAAGACGCCCCAAACAGTCTTTCACGCTCACGGTTGCAGCCGGCGAGGCGACCTGGGTCATTTGCACGGAACGCGAATTCTGCTGAGCCGACGCTCAGAATCGACCACTCTTCCGACAAACAAGCTTCGGAAGAATGGAAGATGGACCCCGCTTGCCATCATCGATTCTTTTCTCAAGAATATATTTCTTTAGAGAAGAATGATGGTAAACGGATATATCAAAAAACCGACCAGTTGGTCGGTTTTTTGTTTTACCTATAGTTAGGCGACTGCTTCTTCTACTGAAACACCTTCTTGCTTCGACAAATCATTAATTGGCGCGTCAAACGCTTCTTTACGAAACCCTGTTCCAACCGGAATAAGACGTCCAATAATAACGTTTTCTTTAAGACCATCAAGGTAGTCCACCTTACCGGTAATCGCGGCATTAATGAGCACCTTTGAGGTTTCTTGAAACGACGCAGCTGAGAGGAAGCTTTGCGTTGAAAGCGAGACTTTACTGATACCGAGGAACAGTTCACGACCAACCGCTTGTTTTTTATCTTCACGAGCGGCTTCCATGTTTGCAATCATGAGCTGTGCTTTTTCTACCACCTCCCCTGGAAGAAGTTCAGTGTCGCCAGCATCTTCAACGTATACGCGACCAAACATTTGCTTGATAATAATTTCAACATGTTTATCGTTCAAGCGCTGACCCTGGCCGGCATAAATCGCCTGAATCTCGGCCAAGATATAGCGTTGTACAGCGTCGCGGCCCTTGAGTTCAAAGAGTTCTTGCAGGTTCACACTGCCTTCGGTGAGCTGGTCACCGCGCATCACTGTGTCGCCTTCCTTCACCCACACTTTGTAGCCCATCGGCACCACGTATTCTTTTACCTGGCTGCCTGGAAGTGACACCACAAGTTCGCTCTCGTCGCGACGGACCGAGCCACCCTGAAGCGCTTTCACTTCTTCACCACTGCCACGTACTATAAGTACCTGGCCTTTTTCTACAGCCATACCGGTTTCTACCTTCACATCATCCGAAGCCATGAGTTTGTACATATCTTCGGCTGGGCCTGAACCAGTAATTTTCACAATTTTTTGTCCGCGGCGACCTTCGAAAATCTTGCGGCCCGTTGGACCAGTAATAACTTTCCCATCAGCGTCTTCAATCGATACTTCACCCGCAATTTCTGAAAGAAGGGCCGTGCGTTTTGGAATACGTGCTTCAAAAAGTTCTTCTACACGAGGAAGACCCTGTGTAATATCGCTACCACCGGCCACACCTCCCGTATGGAAGGTACGCATAGTGAGCTGAGTACCAGGTTCACCGATTGACTGCGCGGCCACGATACCAACCGCCACACCTGGTTTTACAATCGAGTTGTTGCTCAAATCAAAACCGTAACATTTGATACACACCCCTTTTGGTAGTTTACATTGAAGTACAGAACGAACGTGCATTGCTGTTACGCCACGTTTCTCAATATGGCGCGCCAATTCTTCAGTCACCACCTCACCTTTTTTCAGCAAGGTTTCGCCGTCAGCTGCTTTTACGTCAGCCAAGACAAAGCGACCCATCACACGTTCTGAGAGTTTTTCACCAATCTTTTCTGAGTCTTCCTTGGTTACCTGTTCACCGGTTGTGTCGCCACAATCGTCTTCCATAATAACCACGTCTTGCGCCACATCAACCAAACGACGAGTGAGGTACCCGGCATTTGCCGTACGAAGCGCGGTATCTGACAGACCTTTACGTACACCATGGCTTGAAATAAAGAACTCAAGCACATCGAACCCTTCTTTAAAGTTTCCTTTGACAGGAAGTTCGATAATTTCACCCGATGGTGACGCTACAAGACCCTTCATACCAATCACCTGACCAATCTGTGCCCATGATCCACGAGCTTTTGAGTCAATCATGGCAAACACTGAACCGTCTTTGTTAAGGGCTTCTTTGTTTTTTGATACCACTTTATCTTTGACACCAGTCCAAATTTCAAGCACTTTCGCATGACGTTCTGAATCAGTAAGCAACCCTTCGGCAAACTGCTCTTCCACCGTTAACACTTGCGCGTCACCTTCGGCCACAAACCCGGCTTTTTCAGGAATTGAACCAAAGTTGTCCATGCCGAGTGAGTACCCAGAACGAGTCACATGGCGGAACCCAAGACGCTTCATGTCATCAAGCACATGGGCTGTTTTTTCTTGACCGTACAATTCAAGAAGAGACTGAATGATGTTTCCAAGATGAGTTTTTGTAATTGCCTCATTATAATACGGAAGTTTATTTGGCAAGATTTCATTGAAGAAGATACGGCCAATCGATGTTTCTACAATATGGCTTGTGCCTTCTGGAAATTTACTCATGTCGTCGAAGCGCACTTTAATGCGGTCTTTCACATGAATCTTCTTCATCTTGTACGCAAATTTGGCTTCGGTAATATTTGAGAAGAACTTCTTCACCTCACCCTTATCACTTTCACGATATTTCGTAAGATAATATGACCCAAGCGCAATATCTTGTTGTGGGGTAATCACTGGAGAGCCAG
>CAZYEQ010000009.1:6160-8606 GCA_964646505.1 uncultured Gammaproteobacteria bacterium | reverse complement strand
GTCGCTGGCTTCAATAAATTCTTTTCTGAAGCCATGAGGTTTTCAGCTTCCCATTTTGCCTCTTTAGTAAGTGGTACGTGTACCGCCATCTGGTCACCATCGAAGTCGGCGTTAAACGCGGGACATACGAGTGGATGAAGCTGAATTGCCTTACCTTCCACAAGCTGCGGACGGAAGGCCTGAATACCAAGACGGTGAAGCGTTGGCGCGCGGTTAAGAAGTACGCGAGTGTTTTTGGTAATTTCTTCCAAAATATCCCACACTTCTGGCGCGTTCGTTTCAATAAACCGGCTCGCTGAACGCACGTTGTGCGCAAGTTCGCGTTTAATAATTTCAGCCATCACAAACGGTTTGAACAGTTCAAGAGCCATGCGTTTTGGCAACCCACACTCATCAATATGAAGGTGAGGTCCAACCACGATAACAGAACGGCCTGAGTAGTCAACACGTTTACCAAGTAAGTTCTGGCGGAAACGGCCCTGTTTTCCTTTCAAAATGTCGGCAAGTGAACGAAGTTGACGTTTCTGGCCCGTAGACGCAGTCACGGTTTTCGCCGCGCGTGCGTTGTTGTCGATAAGCGCGTCAACTGCTTCTTGCAGCATGCGTTTTTCGTTGCGGCAAATCACTTCTGGCGCGTGCAAATCAAGCAAACGCTGCAAACGATTGTTGCGGTTAATGACACGACGGTACAAGTCGTTCAAATCTGACGTTGCAAACCGACCACCATCAAGTGCTACCATCGGACGAAGGTCTGGTGGAATTACAGGCAGAGCGGTCAAAATCATCCATTCAGGGCGAATGTTGTTTTTTTCTAAACTCTTCAAAAGTTTCACGCGACGCACCAAGCGCTCGTGTTTTGCTCCTTTACTCTTCAACATTTCTTTCTCTAGGCGTTCAATCGTTTCTGGCACTGAAAGACGACGAAGAAGTTCGTGCACCGCGCCTGCACCGATCCCCGCTTCAAACAAATGACCGTAGCGAAGCGCCAGCTCTTGGTAACGATTTTCACTCACAATCGACATGACAGAAATATCTTTCAAATCTGCCTGAGCCGAAGCAAACTCTTCATCGAGGGCTGCGCCCATTGCGTCACGTTCTTTCGAAAGCGCGTCTTGTGCTTTGGTGTCGCCTTCTTTTTGCGCGATACGAGCCGCAAAATCTTTTTCAATTTGCTTTTTCTTTGACTTGTATTCTTGCTTCAACGCTTCATCGGTCACTTGTTTTTCGGCCTCGTCAACTTCGGTAATAATAAATGACGCAAAGTACATCACTTTTTCAAGAGCCTGAATAGAAAGGTCAAGCACCAAGCCAATTTTTGAAGGAATCGAACGAAGGAACCAAATATGTGACACAGGAGCCGCCAGCTCAATGTGACCCATGCGTTCACGACGAACGAGTGAGTGGGTTACTTCTACACCACACTTATCACACACAATACCTTTGTAACGAATTTTTTTGTACTTTCCGCAATAACATTCCCAGTCTTTGGTAGGTCCAAAAATTTCTTCAGCAAACAACCCGCCTTTTTCTGGCTTTTGAGTACGATAGTTAATGGTTTCTGGTTTCACCACTTCCCCGTGTGACCATTTTCGAATTACTTCCGGTGACGCAACCTTCAAAGCCAGCGCGTCGAATTCGATTGATGGGGCATGATTTCTTATCATATAGAAGATAATTAGAAGGTGAGCTTATTCACGTGAATACTGTTCACCATCAGATTGTGGTGCATGTTGACGCATCTGTTCGGCTACGACCTCAGCCGACAGGTAGGTACCATTGTCCAAGCGTTTCAGTAAATCAACATCAAGACACAAGCCCTTAAGTTCACGCACCAACACGTTGAACGATTCAGGTAAGTTCACACGGGTGATTGGCTCGCCTTTAATAATTGCTTCGTATGCTTTTGAACGACCTGGCACATCATCTGATTTGATCGTCAAAATTTCTTGCAACGTGTGCGCGGCGCCGTACGCTTGCAGCGCCCACACTTCCATCTCTCCGAAACGCTGACCACCGAATTGGGCTTTACCACCGAGTGGCTGTTGCGTAATTAAGCTGTATGAACCAATAGAGCGTTGGTGAATCTTGTCTTCCACCATGTGGTTGAGCTTAAGCATGTACGAGTACCCAACCGTTGTTTTGTTGTCGAACGCTTCACCTGTGCGTCCATCAAATAATTGAAGTTGTCCGTCTACGGGGAGACCAGCTTCTTCAAGTGATGCTTTAATTTGTTCTTCAGTAATACCATTTAATACTGGTGTTGCCACACGGTGACCAAGAGCATTTGCCGCAAGACCCATATGGGTTTCAAGAAGCTGCCCCAAGTTCATACGTGAAATAACACCGAGCGGTGAAAGAATGATGTCAACCGGTGTGCCGTCTTCCAAAAATGGCATGTCTTCAACAGGAACGACACGTGAAATAACACCTTTGTTACCGTGGCGAC